>JAJSDS010000009.1 GCA_028580875.1 Nitrosotalea sp. | reverse complement strand
CCTATAACAGAGTGGTTGGCAGAACACCCCAAGGGTGATGACCCTGATGCTTTTCTCTGGTATCATGACAATGATTCTGGCGTCATAAGATATCCACAATTTTTCAATCTTTTAAAAAATGCACAAAAGATATCTGGAATAAAAAAACATGTATGGCCATATCTTTTCAGACACACATCACTTACAATGTATTCGAAGAAGCTTGGCAATATAGCCAAAGTCTATGGAAATTGGGGTAACTCAAGTCACATGTTGGTAAGATATGAACACCTGGCAGCTAGTGACCAAAAAGATGCCATCTTGAAACTACACGGACTCAAAAAACAGGATGATTCTGAATCTATTTTGTTCTCAAAGATCTGCCCGTCTTGTAAGGAAAGAAATAGTTCTGACAAGTCACATTGTATCAAATGCGGTAATGTGCTATCAAAGAAATTGGCCCAAATCCTACAAACAAGAAGACATGAAGAATTAAAATTGGAACATAAATATTCCAAGGATTTAGTGGCGCTAAAGCAAGAATATGCAGAACTAAAAAAGATGTTTACCGATATAATTGATAAAAAGAAAAGCTAAGAGTTTTTTGCTTGTATCAACCTTTCTAGTTTTTCTATCCTTTTTTGTACCAGATCCATTTTTTCTTTAAGCTTGAGGACTGTTTCTCTTGGTACTGATATTATCTCACTCATGTTATTGTACATTGGTGAAATTTTTAAACAGGTAAGCATCGTATTCCCAAGCGTAATTTGGGGGTAAATCATTTTTATTAATTGTCAGGATGAAGGCTAAAGTCTCATTGCCTACAGTTTGACTAGATGACGTGTCTTTAAAGCAGTAAAACACGTTTGTCCTGACTAAATTTTATAGTTTCATTATAAGGCAGAAATTTCCGCCCTATAATGAAACTTGTTCTAAACACAAAGTCAATAGATGAAATGCCTGTAAAGCAGTAAAACACGTTTGTTTCAACTAATCTTGTACTTCCATTATACCCCCGAAATTTCTGGGGTGAAATGGAAGTTGTTTTGAACACAAAATCATAGATTGTACCGCCTGTACAGGGTAAAACAACGTTTGTCCCGACTAAATTTTGTACTTCCATCCTGAGGCAGAAATTTCTGCCCTAAGATGGAAGATATACTAGTAAAAATCAAACACTCGGATTCTAGAAACGATGTTTGTCTGCAAATTGCCGATTACATATCAGGAAGCATCTTTGCCAAGTCTGAGAGATTGGATAACAGGTATTATGATTTAGTCAAGGAAAAGATAAAACACAAAGATCAGTGGGATTGGCACAATAGAATTAATTGGTGACTCTGAACTTACTTGTTCCATCCTGTTCCACAGGCATCTACCTTTCAGCTCAGATCCTACTAGTTTCCTAGTAGACTTTACTCACCTACTTATGGTAGACTCCAACACAGGTATTAACTTTTAATATATTTTAATAATTTATAATTTCATGAATCATAGTAAGGACTAGAAATGGCTTCAGTAAAATACGATAAGGAAGCAAATGCACTGTACGTGAGAGTGGCTCCAAGTAAAAAATACATCAAGGAAACAATATCCTTGGGAGAAGAGAGCTTTGTCGATTTGGATGATAAGGGTCACGTCGTAGGCTTTGAGATTTTGTTTCCAAAATCCATACCAAAAGAAGCTTCAAAATCTATCATCCGTTCTAAAGATGTGATAGAATTAATGTAATAGGATTCTTACAATTTTTGTAACAATTTGGCTTTGGTTTGCAGTCTCTAAAATGATTAATGCATTATGCCAAAAAGGATAACGACTAATGGCGATCCCAATTCCTTCCTGAGACACTTGCCTTTGCAGTTAATCAAGATCCTGCAGATGATCTGCGCGGTATGGGGAGTTGACTTTTGTTACAAGATTACTCAAAGCATCCCGTAAGACCCTGAAATTACCAGTCTGGCGTACTTGAAATCCTCAAATGATGCGCACAACAAAACACTGAATCATAGTTGGATGCCAGTGTACCTTGTTTTTTGGTCAGGAAAAACATTACAGAATTCTGTAATATTTGAGAAAAAACTTGGCAATTCATGTTGACTCAAAGATGTTCATCTTGGACATGAACAAGACAGTCCAGTCTGTAACTCCTTATAAATAAAATACATTTTATGCACAAGCAACACCAGCTTACACAACAAAAACTCCGCATATGTCATTTGGCAACATAGCCACCAATTCTAGAATCTCTTTTCATTTTTCTAATCCACATCCAACAAACAACACAACTTTGCACTGATTTGACATGTGATTATTACAGAATTCTGTAATGTTAAATTGCCCATCTTTTTGGGTACACACCAACTAACAAAAATATCTGCTCGCAACAAAATCTTCTATTATGATACAATAGAGCAACGTGGATTTTCACACCAACTGATTTTTTAAAACAAGATGTGTGACATCACTACCAACTCTTTTGATCCTTGAGATTCACGAACAAAGAAAGGTGTGAATTGCAGGCATGAAACATGGTTAGATTAATTAGAGAAAAGACCTCTAAAAAATACATGCCACAAGCAAAAATCAATTCACTTCCACTTTCTACGGCAGAAATTAGGGACGTTGAACAAGCACGAAAAAGCAAGGGCAAACTGTTTAACACCCCTGAAGAATTGATAGAGGATTTACACAAAAATGTGGTGGATAGTAAGAAAAAATTAGTTTGAAAAATAGTATAAACTTCCTGGCAATGAGATAAGGAAGAAATTTGATGTAGTAATTTTAGACCTGGATGATGTTTCTTTTATACAAAATACGAATCGTGGTAAGAAGAATGTCTTGTTCGTAAAAATCGTATCAAAAATCAAGTCATCAGTTTTTGTTGCCCATATCTTTTATAGCTGGCTTCTTTTTTGTTTTAAATTATTTAGGCTGTCTAACGACGTTTTCTTTTTACAAGCTTTCTTGATCAGTATTTTTTAGTACTTGTTGTTCCAGTGTTACTATCATTCTTAGTTATCCTGTGTCTATTTTGTCTTTTTGAGCCTTGCTCATTATTTCTTTTCTTATTTCTCTAATGTCTTTTTCCACTGTTGACAGACTACTACCTACTTTTTGTGCAAT
The DNA here is from genome assembly GCA_028580875.1 of Nitrosotalea sp. Lineage (GTDB taxonomy): Archaea > Thermoproteota > Nitrososphaeria > Nitrososphaerales > Nitrosopumilaceae > Nitrosotalea. Next base: position 26,280 of record JAJSDS010000009.1, on the reverse strand, counting down.
TTCCTTTTGCTTATAGCCTTCTGACAATAGTTTCCTCACCTGATTTCTCCTGCCACTCACTTTGTCCTGCACCACCAGTTCCATTTTCCTAGTTAGCAAATTGACTATACCGTTGTTGAACTGTATCTGGGTCTCTTTCGTTTTTTTGATCATTGTAACTAGGCCTAAGAATATCTCCTGTTGCTGTTTTGCGAGCTCGTGCATAGGAGGTCGTGTCTTGTTTGATTCTTCATATTTTTTTAAAACCTCGTCGTAGAGTTTGATGTCTTCTTGATGATGTTTGTTGTTTTGCTCAATCAGTTCGATGGCTTTCTTGACCGTCATGATTCTCCCTCACCTTTACAGATTAGCATTGCACCCCGTGCAATACTTTTGCCCATTGGGATCAACATCATGGTCTTTCTTTGGATGCTTGCAAACTATCTTTGTCCTGTGCTGTTCCGGCAGAAGCTGCCTTTTGATTGACTGTAACCATTCAATGTCTGTCTCTAACATGCTTCCCATTGCTCTATCGAATCTGTTTACAAGGTCACCGGGAATAGGTAGTGGCAGTACCGGGCCTATCATTTTCATTTTGAGATCATGCTTGTCTTGAATCAAAAGATCAATGTGTGAAATAGCCTTCTTTACCGTCATGTATCACATTCAAAACGGTTCTACACAAATTGCTGGTAACTCTATAATCTTTCTTTTCTTACAATGTTATATTATATTACAATCATGGCCTGATTCTAGTTACTTGTCATTCTAGCAGTGACCTATCACTATCAAATTTTTTCAATCATGTACTTTTGCAACAGTAAACTCGTTTCATTTTGACTAAATTCTAGTGCCAAGATAAGGAAAAAATTTTGCCCTTATGTTGGCAATGTTTGTTCCAATCTTTCTATCCTCGAATCTAAAAGATCAGAAATTAATTCCATCCCGTGATGGAATTTTTCATCACACGATGGAATTCTGCTTTAACCCTCAAATCCTAGAGAGTCAAAATCTGGTCCAATTCTATGCCTGACACTACGGTACCATCGTAAGTGAGAATTTTTCTCACTTGCAATGGAACCTTCAGGGCATACTTTACAGGGTTTATACACAACAAATGTTTGATTTTGTAAGAATCTAGATTTATGAATTTAGTTTAGAATTCAAATATACTAAATTTAGTATATTCCGGATATTTTGCATATACGTACTTCAATAAATCATTAAGGTTAGCGCTATTGGCAAATGCCTTTATTTTCTCACTAGACCGATAGATTTGCTTTAGTTGAAGTTTTTTGTTTCTAGGATCTGATAATGCAGATTCAACATGTTTGATTCCCTTTTTAGTGATTGAATATCTATACTTGTATTTTCCACTCGGTAATGCTTGATCTTCCTCTTCTAAAAGGCCTTCATCAATCAATTCATCAAGATCTGTTTGCAAGGTAGATGAATACGGTCCATAATCATATGCATGATATTTGTATTGAAAGTCACATGACTTGTATTCTTGTTGCAAAAGAAACAGCATTTTCTGCATTCTTGTTCTACCTTCTACTGGTTCCTTATCAGAGGCATACGCCACAAACAAAGGTAAAATTTGCCTAACTAACAAGTTCCTTCGCCGTTACTTTTTTTGCTGCCTTAAAATCTCTTTCGAAGTCATCTATAATTTTTTTTACAAATGACTTATTACGAATAACTACTCCTGATGGTGGATTTCCAAATTTGAGTAACACAATTGTTCTATCAATTATATAACATGTAGAGATCTTATCTTTTGTTTTAACTTCTATTCCATAGCTACTAAGATCTTCCAATACCTCAGAGAAAACAGATGAGCTTAGAATTTTAACTTCTTTTTTTGCTTTTATTATGTTTCTGATAATCTTATAATCCCTTTTTCCAAGCCAATTTATGTCATCATCACACAATATTACAGATTCAGATATATTTTGCATGAGTTCTCTTAGTTGTGTAACTATTCCTTTGGATCCTCTTACTGTCCATGCTGATTCATTATTGTTTGCAATGGTATTACTTCTTTTCTCCCATGATTGTTCTGCTGATACTAGCGCTTTGTCAACTTTTTTTTCTATGGCATCTAGTTCTCCGGACAAAACCATTCTAGGATGTTGTGCATCACAAATTTTTGGTTTACTCTCAATTTCTATGAGAGCCCCTCTTTTTTCCAATGATTTTAGTACGTCATAAATACGACCCGATGGAACATCTGTTTCATAGACTAGATCTTTAGGAGACATTGCCCCCTTTTCCACCAATGTTGCATATACAGTAATATCATAATCTGGCCATTTTAGTGCCTTCAAAACATCTCTTAGTTGTTCTAACATACAATAATCCTGAGTTGTTTAATTAAACTCCAATTTGGAGTTTTTTTCACAATTATTAAAACCTTCGATATCATAATAAAAAGTCGGAATGGTTAACATCATAGGCCGTCTAATTGAATTTGGCACAGTTCTCGGGATTAGTGCCATGATAGCACTAGTATTGAGTCATTCAGTTTCAGGCCTTGGTTATGGCATTCAAGTTTCAACTCTTTCTGCATGGTCTTCGTTCTTTGTCATTCCTATGATTTACTATAGATTATTTCATTATCAGGCAAGAGGGAGACTGTTATGATAAGCAATTTGTTGGATTCTTTTAATTTTTCAAAGATTTCAATCTCAGAATTTACGTCTGTTCTAACAAGAATCCATGTGAAATCTGAGAAGAAAATTGTAACATCGATAGGAGGTGAATAGGTTGGAAAAAGAAAATGAGAAACACGAACATCATGAACACCATAATGTGGAAGTATCAGTCGTATATTCAGGCACAGGTAGAACTGTAAAGTTTGTGATAGCAAAGAATGCAACACTCCATGAATTATTTAATGAAGCTTATGTAAAACTTGGAGAACCAAAGAAGGATACTGATCAATACTTCTGTCTGAATGGTACTTCTATGACAGGTGAGATGAGTAAGACAGTGGAATCAGTCATAGAAAGCAAGTGTAAAGAAGCAAAATTCGAGATAAGAACCCCGTCAGGCGGAGCTCTGTAAACCGCATGTCACAAATAGCAAAGACAAACCAAGATCTTGCCAGAGCCCAGTTCAAAGAAGATTATCAAAAAATACTTGAACAGAATCTGCCATCGATGTATGATTGGATTCTGATTCCGGATTTTGATAATCTTCTTTTATACATTGATCTTTGGTCAACAGATGAAAATAGTGTCAAGCTAGATGATTATCATTTAAAATTAGACATGTCATATTATCGAACTCATCCACCTGGAGTCACATACATAAATCCAGTTACAAAAATATTTGATGCTACAAAAGATCTGAGATGGTTACCTGTCAAGGGACAAGCGCCACCTGGAATGGATATTGGATATCATCAAACTTATTCTTTATCTGATGGGACTCAAAGACAAATGGTTTGCAATTCCATGATTCTAGAATATTATTTATCAAATCACAATCCAACGCCTGAACAAATATGGGATCCTACAAAACACACATTTGCAGCAACACTTACTGTCCTTCAAATAATGTTACGAAAACCATACTATGGAGGTAGATCTGCACCATGAAGTTCAGAAATAAAACACATGATGAATCATTTGGCAGTCATAAGATAGTTAGTAAAAGTAATAGCAATAGAGTGCTCCTCGTTCCAAGCTATATCTTGGAACAAACACAAAAGACATTTAGATATTATTGGAAAAAAAATCAAGAAGCAGTTGCATATTGGTGTGGTAAAGAAAATGATCAGGATAAGACGGATGTCGTTCTTTCTATTGTAATACCCAAAGCATTTCATTCGGGAGGAAATTATGAAGTACCAGCAGATGAATCAACAAAAATAGGTAAAACGCTATCTGCTCGAGAATTGGTTTGCCTTGCACAAATTCATACTCATCCTGGAGACAGTGGGAATCATTCCTGGTATGATGATGAAAATTCAATAAGTAAGAGAAATGACTTTCTTTCTCTTGTAATGCCCCACTTTGGAAACATTGGAATTTATGATATACAAGACATAACGGTCCACGAATGTTGGGAAACTAAATGGGTGATACTAGATAATCAAGCTAAATCCAAAAGAATTGTGATCATAGATGACTTTGTTGATTTTAGAGTAGAGGATCTTGAATATCGCCAATGATTCTAGAGAGAGGCATACATTACCTCCTTTCAGAGAGAAACTACCTGGAAATCCTATAACTTCAGGAAGAATAGGAGTAAAAATCTCTGAAAATTGTGCAAGTACTAGAGAAGGACAATTATTGCTTTGGATGATATGTAATCTAACCGTCCGATTAAAGGGAGTAATGAAACAGATAGAATTAGTAATTCCACATAACATACATCTATCAAAACCAAATTTTATTCCATTTGTTAACGTAAATGACGATTATTATCTACACGACATAATTACAGAGTGTGCAAAAATTTGCTCTCGAGAATGTAAAGTAATAACTTCATCCCGTTCTGATTTTGAACAAGAAAATGATGCCATAATCTTACTTGGGCATGATACTGAAACAGACGTTACAAGTAAATTTGTAGTAAGAGCAGTATCCGATGAATGGTTAGCATACGTAGGAAAACAGAATTGGCACCCTCGTATATTATCAACGAATAGTATAAACCCATTTGGGGCATTTTCAGCAGCCTGTATATCCGTAGGAGATATTTTCAAATTCATTGGAGGAATTACGGAAAAACATGGGACTTACGCTTCAAAGTTATGTTTTTCATCATATGATTTTTCAGTAAAAGAAATTGATGGTGAAGAATATACCGTCGCAAGCAATCCATCATTTCCTCAGCATGTGGAAATCGGAAAATTATATGTAGTTGGAGCTGGTGCAGTGGCACATTCAGTATGTCATAGCCTCTATTCTACTCCTGGCATCACAGGAGAATTGATAATCATAGATAGAAACTCAAATGAAAATGGGGAATTGGAAGTTATTGACGATACTAACCTGAATAGGTACATAATGGCTTCCAATATGGACAAAAATAAACAAAAAGGAAATTTACTTGCGAGTATAATGAATCACAAAAAACCATCAATTTCTGCCATTGGATTTGATGAAAGTTTTGAAGATTATGTTAATAAAAATGCAGATTCATATGGTCATATTTTATCTTGTGTAGACACGAATCTGGCACGACATGCAATACAAGATCAGCTACCAAAATTCATCCATGGTGGCAGCACATATGAGATGGGGATTCAAACATCATTTTATGATCTTATTCGCAATACGCAATGTTTGAAGTGTCACAATCCAATTAGTTTAGAATCAGAAACAGATGAAGACGTTATCAAACGATTAAAATCATTAGGATCTGAAGATATTCGTCAAGAGTCCATAAAAGCTGGTATAGATACCAAACAATTGTTACAATATCTAGAAGACCCAAAATGTGGCACGTTAGGAAATGAATCAATACAAAAATTTGCAAAAATTAAAACTCAGACACAGGCATCAGTTAGTTTTGTTTCTGCCATGAGTGGTTTTATGCTTGCTGCAGAATTAATAAAATCCAAACTTACTTCGGGTTTTCAAACCATTTTAAATTGTAATCCCTATACAGATTTTGTCTTTAATTTCTGGAATAATTCTGGGTATACACGTATTACCAAACCAAACGAAAATTGTTTGTGTAACTTAGGCAATCCCTCACCGCGAATGGTTCACGCATCGTGTTGGAATTGATATTAATTCTCAAATCTCTTTATTAGATATTATGTAAAGTAACCACTATTGTCTAAAGATGTAGAACATAATTTAGGAGACATATGGAATAAAGCAATACCAAAGAAAACAAGAAAAGATAATTTCGATCCTTTACTTCAAGAAAAAATTAAGCAGCGAAAAGCAAAACACATTATTGGAAATCCTGCTGAGTTTACAAAGAGTAGAGAAATTCTCGGGAATATAATAATTGAAGGTATGAAAACATCTGGTGGAACAGATGTTGACTGGTTAGTAGAACATAAAGGAAAATTCATCATTCTTGAAATCAAATCATTTAGTGATGATAGAATTCGTATACCTGTAGCTCAGATGATTGCATATGAAAATCTTCACAAAAAACTAAACGAAAATGGAAAATGCTATCTGTATGTAATCGGGATTGATGACACTAAATTTATGATTGATTCCGATGCAGTATGGATCTTTGAAATGTCTGAATGGAATAGACATGCAATTCCACATGTAGAAAATAGTATGATTGATCACAATTATGGTGGTAAGACTAGACGATCATATATTGTGGAAAGAGCACATATGACGGAAATTACAGTAGATACGCTTTCAAATATAATAGAATCTGCATGGATTGAATTTGAAAAGTAGAATTTACCCTTTTAATCGTGAGTTATTCCAGATCCTCTTTCATTAGGAGTCTTTTCGATCTAATTCCTGACGTTTCAATACACCCTTGGAAGTAATGAAATATTGAACTTTTTTACCCTCTTTTTTTGATGCTATAAGTTGTTTATCTTTCAATTCGTTGAGGATCTGTGCTATTCTAGATCGTGATACTCCAATATTTTTTACAAAATCTTCTGATGATGCTGACGTATATGGCTTGTGAATTAAATAATTGAATACAGCCCTTTCAATATCTGAAAAAGATGGTGGATATGGTATACCAAAATTTTCTACCTGTTCTCTAGTTATAATTTTTAATGATGGATTATTTTCAAAAATATATTTGAATATTTCTGCAAGACTTCTTGGATTACCCTTGGTTTTTTCAACAATTCTGTCAACTGCATCATCCTCTACTTCTACAAGAATTCCTGAATCTGTGAGTCTTTTCTTTAAAAATTCTTTTGTTTTTATTTTATCAAATGGTTTTAATTTTATCCAATATTGGAAAAAATGATCTAATGGAGGTTTTGTAATTTCAGAAACCTGATTTGGTAAGACTGTCATTATGATGGAAATTCGTAATTCCCATAAGCTGTCTCGTATTCCACGAAATGTACTCCAAATCACATCAGAACCTATCTTGTCTGAATCATCTAATAGAATACATAGAGTGATTCCTTGTTTTCGAAGGGAGTTCACCAAAGTAGAGAGTCGATTTAAAAGAGTATCAACATCGTCTTTCCTACTGAAATCATAGTTTAGTTTAGATCCCGTTGTATTGGGTATGTTTGTACCAGGCAACCCCAATAGACCGCTTTCAGCCATTTTTACAAGAGTTTTTTTGAATTTGTCTGTATGAGATTCATACTTGTTCATTACATCTACCAACTCAAAAAGCAAATCGGAAAGAAATGATGTCTGATCAAATTTTTCCATTCTTAGAGCATTCATTCGTATCGGCACTGTTTCGTTATTCTTTTTAAGATGGTAGATTATGTGGTTAAAAAGAGACGTTTTACCACTACCTCTGTCTCCTATGATTAACGCATTTTCATTGGTATTGATAGTAAGTAAGATCTTCTGTGTTTCATCTTCAAAATCAGTGAAATAGCGTTTATCATCTTCCAAGCTTAGAAGAGGTCTAGATGTGAATGTCCGTAATAGTGCGATTTTGACTGTGTTATTACTATTATCTGTTAATTCCATTAACTGTTAATCATATTAACAGATTAACATATAAGGCTTATTCCAAATTTTAAGAAAACACACCAAGAATAACAAAATCACGTAAAAAACACTTAACTCAATGCAAGTGAATCTTTGTTTCTAGAGTCAATCAGTGATTATCGAAAATGAACAATGTTGAGAAATTATATCATTTTGATCCCTTTTCAGGTAAGACGGGCATTCCGCTTGAAGATATCCAATATTTTTATGTGCCTTTTGATCAATTGATGAATCATTCTCAAATTGAGACGATTTTGTTAACTGAATTCAAGAAACAGGCCATAGGAAAATTTTATGGTCTACTAGGGAAAAGTGGATCTGGTAAAAGTTCGGTTCTAAATTATCTACTCTCAGAACTATCTTCTGCCGGAAGTAAGACTTTTTGTATAAAAATTAATGAATTTTATGATGACATAACAGGGCCAAGAGATCTACTAAGACACATAATTAGACAAATCCATAGAATGTCTTCACAATTTATCAAGCTAGGAGAAACTGAAAAAAATCAGGCCAGAAAAATGCTTGCAAAAGAGTATGTCTATACTAGTGAAGAAAGACAGACCGCAAAGACTGGACTAAAGACATGGTTTAATGTCATCCCCATGGTTTTGGGTATGAGTATTGATGCTAGTACTGAACTAGAATCACAGTCTGGAGTAGAAATAACAGAGGATACCACTTTGGAAGAACTTATTGTATTTACAAATCAATTAGTAGAATCACTTCAAAAAAATGCTGGAATAACACATGTTGTGGTCATGTTGGATGAAACTGACAAAATAAGAAAACCTGGAACCACTGAAATTTCTAGTGATGAAGCAAAGACATTTTTCCTGGATGCCATTTCCAAATTAGAAAAAACAAAATGTTCTTACGTATTTGTCCTCAATAATCAATACAATACTGCATCTTTCAAAAGTTCTATTCTGGAACCATATTTTACCAAGACTTTGGAAATCCCTTCAATAACTACACAAAAAGCAATGACTATGATAATCGAAAAGAGAACAAAGGCTGCTTGCGGTCAAGTTAAATTAAATGATGTATGGGATGAAAGTTGTATGGACCATCTTTATTCTTTTTATGAAAAAGAGTCTTTACGACAATTAATGCCGGTTTGTCGTAACTCCATAGAAAAAGCAAGAAGTGACGATGCAGAAACGATTTCTGTACGACATGTAAAGCATGCAATAATGGAAGAGGACCAAAAGTAACTGTTAATTCCATTAACTGTTAATCATATTAACAGATTAACAGATACAGACATGAATTCGCATGAAAAAATAGAGCATTTTAAAAGAAAATTGAGAGATTTGGCTGAAACTGGTTAACTCCTAAAATTTTATCGGTATATGACATTAACAAAACCAGAAACACCATGATTTGTTCTCTCTTGTTTTTCTTGTTTTAAGGACGACATTGATGTATCTAACTATGATGGATATTTTATAAGAACAGTATTTTAGTGGAACGTACCAGAGTCAACCACTTAATGTAATTAATACAATTACGATCAAAATAGTCTACTTTTCTGAATATGGGTTTGGTTATACTGTATTTTTCAAACTAAATTAATGAATACTGATTTAATGGATGAAATTGCAAATACTCAACGAGAATATGTAAAGGCACGACTAAAAGCAGAAAAGACAAGGGATCCTGAAGCTGTAAGGAAGATAAAACAAGCACAAAAACTGCTTGAAAAGGCTGAAGATGAAGCCAATAAGACCATGGATCCTAAATTGAAGAAAAAATCGGATGAATTATTTAGAAAAATGCATACTATATCACATAAGTTTGAGTATTGACATTTCAGTCAAATAGTAAATTGTAGAGTTCAGGTCAATAGGATCAATATAAAGAAAAATAACCTATCGATTAGCAGTCGTTTTTAAATTGTATAATCTTTCAATAGGATCTTCATAATATATGATCAGATCTTCTGACTCTTTCTTTGTAATGGATTCAACAGAGTTTTTCTTTATCTCAGAAACTGATTTGTCAAATGGAAGGGGTTCATTATCAAAGAACCAAAAGTAACTACTAGCAAAATCTAATTGTGAAACCAATGTTTTAAATTTTTCAACTCCTATAGGGTTACATTCTTTTTCAAATCTTTTCAGTGTGATGGAAATCAACTTGCATATTATTCGTGCAACATAAAGCAATACTTGTTCTTTGACTATGTCATCTGGATACTGATCATGTCTTTTGTAAAATTTTGCGTTTGTAGTAAATTGAGTAATTGCATGAATGGATGGATGTACATATCTGCTAAGGAAATTATAATGTATTATGATATAATCTCTCTGCGCTTTTGTAATTAATTCATTCAATAATAAATTTTTCAATATTGCTTCAAAGTATATGTAATTGTGATACAACTGTTTTTGATCCTTTATCATGTTCTCAGTTATGTCTGGAAACATATCTCCTGCTTTAATCGATGGAAGCTCAGCATTGAATCTCAACGATTGGCTATAATGATCTGTAAGTACAAATACATAAAATGGAACAATCTTTCCGGTTTTTTGTTTATCTTTTTCTTCGTACAATCCTTCGTATTCATATTGTACACGAATTTTGTCAGTATCAATAGCTTGAATATGAGTAATTGCTTCATAGCCATCTTTTTTTTCCTTCCAACTTTGAAGCCATTTTGCATATGTTTCATCTCGTGCAGTCTTGATATCCTGTTCTGGATCTGGCTGGATTGTATATGTGTGCTGTAATTTGTATTTCTCCCCCTCTAACATTAACCAAAAGTATAGCATAAGCTCAAAGATGGCACGTAATATTATGAAACATTCCTTAAAATTTCCTTTATTTACTAAATCCATTACTACCTTGAGTGTCTGAAGTTCAGATTTTATTGTATCAAATAAGATCTCATTGCCCAAATCATACACCTCTGCAATTGGGCTCAAATCAATTGTAATTGATTCAGATATTTGTAATGATTGTGTTATCATGTCATGTAATTGACTGGCGCTATTTGGTTTACTGTACAAACTGATCAGCGAATATCTTTAGTTTCTGGTAATGCCATTGCAAATCCTACATGAATACAATCATCTGATTTATCTGAAAGGCAAAACCATTTTTTGTCTTTGATTTGTACCTCTACGAATATCTTTTCTCTAGCATCTTTAAGCACTATTATGTTATCGTGTACGGTTATCAAAGAAAGGGGTGCAGCCTGTTTGACTATTTTTCTTCGTTCTAATTCCATGATAGCATACTCTGATATGAATCCAGCAAAAGAAAGTGATGGCCTTTTCTTTACTTCTATTCTGTATTCTTTCAAAAGTTCTTTGAGTATTATGCCTGACATCGTAACTGTCTTTTGACCATCTTGAGGCATGACTCCGACACGATCTTGCGATCTTTAAACTTTACTTTAATTAATTAAAGTTAAACACTCTTTTAACCAGCTATTTATATACTACTATGCCTATTGCCAAATATGAAACTAGTTCAAAATGGGGATGATTTGAATTGATGATTACAGCTGCAGTGGTTCGCGAACAAGGTATTACTTTTACAATTGTACTGGTGAAAAAATATGTAATTGATTCTTCACTTGAATCTGATAAAGCAATAGTTGCATTCACTCCTGTTTTTTCAGGCTTGCCAATAGTATTAATGGCGCAAGACCATCGTGGTGTACCTAAGTATTATGGACGTCATGATATTGTTCATTTTCTTGCAAAAATTCCATTGCAGTGCATTCCATGGAAAAAATATTCAGTGAGTTAAGTAATGCCACTTTTCAAAAAATGGTCCTCATTTAAAAAAGATAATGTTCTAATGGAAACTGATGCATATGGAATTTATGAATTGGCAGACCGTGATGGCAAAATAATTTACATTGGCCAGGGAAGAATCAGTTCTAGGCTCAATTCCCATTTTCTAAATAATAACCATCCAATACCTAAAGCATCATACTATCGTGCAGAAGTTGCAGGAAGTAAAGAAAGAGCAGAACAGCGGGAAAGGTCTGAAATTAGAGCGCACAAGAGATCACATGGTTATTGTCCATCCTATAACATGAGGCTTGGATGATGATTGGAACACTTCCATATACAAAGAAAAGCCATAGGTTAAAGGCACTATCAGGGTCTGTATCATTTTATACTGGTAATCCATACAGAATCTTTTCACATATGGGAATTATTGCAAGTTTAATTTTTAATTTTAATATATTTGAGATTTTTATTAACAACTCCAGTGGTATCATACCACTTTATCTTTTGGGGCTTCCATTGATGATAATTCCATCGTACCTTCTATTTTCTAAATTGGCAAAAAAGACGGTTGTAAAAAGTATCTCTCCAAAAAAGAAATGGATACTTGTAGGATTACTCTGTGCCACCTTCGTAGCGACTATGGAATCTGAGGCTGCTTTTTTCAATATAGAAGTGACACATTCGGCTTTGCAGTATTTTGGCGCAAAAATACCTGATTCTGCCAGTCAGCTCATCTTTTTTGGTATAATTTTTGGGGCTCTGTGGATTCCATTTATTGAGGCCATCACATTCCATCTAAGAGATATCAAGAACTGGTTGAACCCATTTAATAATTCAAAATCGTCTGTAGCAGGAATAGCTAACTGGAAATGAGAAATTCTTAACTCACGGTGTGATATTTTGGACACTGAAATTAAGAGAACTAAACTAACTGAACAATTCACGAGTCCACAAATCATTCTTGTAATAGTCTGTCTTACCGAAATTGAACTCGAAAATGAGGGACTTAGACCAACTAAACAATTCCTCTAAATGGAATCTTGAATGGGTTTCAAACTGAAATTACAATACCTATCAAAGGTATTGACTAATAACAAATAGAACAAATCTACACCAATTTTTTAAACTATGCATGTCCAGTACGTGTATAAATTGAAAACTCTACATTATTCCATAATTACAGGAATTGGAATTAGCATTTTAACAATAATTGGATTATTTATCATGTTTGCTCCGCCACAAGATCAATCACACGTATCTACAATTCATCCACCTATTGACAATTATCCAACCCAGAATTTTTCTGCGCCCATAACGGTAAACAAAACAGAACAAATCCAAAACGAAGAACAACAATTTAGACAATCTGCACAACACATTGTATGGAATTATGATGTAGACGGACAAATTTTGTCTATTACAACATCGCATAATGGATCCTATGTTGTTGCAGGTACTAGACTACAGGAGGGGCATGCAGACGACAATGAGCATCAAGGCTCGGTATATTTTTTTGACAAAACTGGGAATCTAATATGGAAATACGACTCTACAAGAAAAATTGCAGCTGTTTCAGCTTCAGATGACGGTCAATACGTTCTAGCATCCGGATACCAGATTGCACCTGGCCCTGCAGGAATATATGAAAACGGGGCAATGTATCTTCTTGACAAAAACGGTAACATGTTGTGGAATTATGCACCAAATGACTATGGAAAAATCTTGGTTTCAGCATTATCATCAGACGGCTCACATGTTGCAGCTGCATCTGGCACAAATCTTGTCTGCTTTGACAACCAAGGAAAAAATCTCTGGAATTATACCTCAAGTTCAGACATAAATTTCATCTCTCTATCATCAAATGGCTCCAACATAATTGCATCATCTGGAAACACAATACGCTCCTTTGACATCAAGGGAAATCTACTCTGGACATTTAATACAGATTACGGATATAGTCAGGCAAGACTTTCTCCAGATGGCAAATACATAGTGGCAAATGATGCAGCAAGCGGATGGGATGGAAAAATTTACTTGATAGACAACAAAGGGAATTTGATCAAAGAAGATCAAGTTGGCAGCCCAGTCCTGTCTCTTTCCATTTCTGAAAATAATCACATAGCTATCGGTACAAACTGGGCAACCATGCTCTTCAATTCCACAGGAGACATGATCTGGAATGACAAGATGCCATCACAGGTAGCCGTGTCCTCTAATGGCTCATTTCTTGCAGCTATTTCAGGTGCAGGAGATGGAGTATACTTGACATATTTTGATAATCATGGTAACATATTGTCAAGACATCCTATTGGCAGTTGGGGTCACATTGCAATCTCTGGAGATTCCAGATATGTAGCACTTGGTTATTCTCAGAATGGTGGAACAAACAATGTACAATTTTTTGAGGTGCCGCTAGAATATGTGCTTGGTCTTGCCACAAGTGACATCCCTCAGTTCAACTTGCAAAGCATGCAAACATCAAATGACACTCATGTGTCAATTACATCCACAAATGGGACTGAATTGTATACAGAAGTTGAAGTTGGCCAAACTGTACAGTTGCCATATGATCTAAATTTTGAAACAAACTATACCAGTTCAGATTTACAACTCTCAATCAATTCATCCTCAAACATTGATGCAAGAATATCGCCTGTCTTTCCAACTGAAATAATTAACGGAATTCCACCTGGAAACAAAGTCATAACGATTCATGCAGGACCTCATACCATCTCCGGAGATTATGTTTTGACAGTAAATGGCAATGGGAGAACCGAAGATTCCAGTACTGGCTGGATTACACCACTTGACAATACAATTCTTGCTAAAATTCACGTACATGTAAAGCCATATTCTGGACAAATCTCAATTCATGTAGGCACTACACACTATGAAATGCGTACTTTTTGTGTAGATATGAAACCAAGTGGACAATCTTGTGGTACTGGTCCAATTTACGAAGAAGTACCGATAACGGTTTATTCTAATGCCCCACAAGAAGTAAAGCTAGACGCATTAGGATTGGAAAAGGGGGCATGGGTCAAGTTCTTGCCTGATCATCTAGTTGCCAAGCCAAATGGTACCATAACAAAAATGATTCTCGCAGGATATGAGATACCTGCCATGTCAAATCCTCTAGCAGACGAACCGTTGACAATACAAGCAACATCATACAACGAAACTCAAACAGCGATTGTTTCTGTAAGGCCATCTAATCTTATCTCGGTATTACATTCTCCCTCTCCGATAAGTCTTGGAACAATTACTACAAACAGTGATGGCACAAACTTTGCAGAATCCGGAGTGGTGTATGATCCCTTGGATGGTTCCAATGGTACATTGCCTGTAAAACTTTCAGTAAAAGGCTTTTTGAATGGAAATGATACTATATTTCCACCACTGTGGCTTTCAGTCAACATTCCGGATTCCTCGTTTACCTTGAATGCCACACAGCCATATTATTTCATAATAACAGTAAACACACACAATGCACCTTCATCTGGTACTTATTACATTGCAATAGACGAAGACATTGGCGGACAGCACTTTATCCAACCTGAAGCGATTACAATTGAAAACATCAGGCATTAGAAAATGAAAGCTCTTGTCAAAGTCATGATAATCATTTTCAGTATTTCATATGTTGGGATGCTATCTCCAGTGCTAGGACAGGATCTTGGAGGTCCAATAAGGGTCGCCCCATTCCAATTCTCTCAGATGGTGTCATCTGGCAATAATGTCTATGTGTTATATCAACAAAATAGTGACAACGGGGCACATTTCCATAGTTATTTCGTCAAGAGTTCTGACGCAGGAAAAAGTTTTGGCAATTCAATCGACCTTGGCTCCGCAGTCGAACCGATTGTAACCACATTTGGAGATAACGTCTTTCTCGCATGGGAAACCGGTTTTACGGGATGGCCACCGTCCCATGTTGTATTTGCAAAAAGTAATGACAGAGGCAACATGTTTGGCAGTCAAGTAATCCTTGATAATAGTCCTGATTCAAGTTCTGTTATTACACAATTACTGTCCGACGGAAAACATCTCTTTGCAGTGATTGACGAGCTTGGCGAAAAGCCCCCGTATCAGTCAGACGTCTATCTGATAACAAGCCAAGACAATGGAACTACATGGGGCAAAAAAGTAGAGCTCTTACCATCTGCACTACTTGAAAACCCTCTTGGATATGATACATCAATACAAGAGATTGGAGACAAGCTTGTAGTAATAGGTGAAAAAAAACTCGATTGTGAAAATCCCAATTATTGCCAGTATGCAATATTTCTGCGTACAAGCACCGACATGGGGTCAACATTTGGACCAGAAATTGATATTGCAAAATCTTGGAATCCAGTACGATTACAAACGATATCATCAGGCAATAACATCTATGTCGTGTGGGTAGATGGTACAAGAGGACAAGGACCGGACCTGTTATTTTCAAAAAGTAATGATGATGGGAACACCTTCAGTACACCAATAGCCTTGGGCCAAAAGGAGGGAGAATACGACTGGCCGCACATGATGACAAGTGACAAGACGGTCTACATCGTCTGGCAGTATAACAATGAAAACGTAATAGCAAAGGAACACTATGGGGGTGTCCTGACTCCCGCATATGTGTCTGGAATATTTTTTGCAAAGAGCACAGATGGTGGCAACACATTTTCCCAACCGTTGAATCTGAGTGGTGATATAGGAACCTCATATTTTTCAGGAATATCAAGCTCAGCAGGCAATGTTTATTCAAGTTGGACGTCAAAACATGGAGACCATGTTCAGGTATTTTTCAGCAGGAGTACTGACAACGGAGCCACATTTGGTGATCCAGTAGACTTGACAGGAAGGTCAGATTCTTGGTTTTCTCAGATTGTCTCATCTGGAGATAATGTCTACATTGCAGGAGACGCCTCTGATGGAAACATGATCTGGCTCAAGGCAAGCAATGATGATGGTGCAAATTTTGGTCCTCTACTAACACTGAACAGCGGCATTTCAAATCCAGAATATTCTCCAAACACGCAGCAAAAAATGGCGTACACTGAAAACCATCAAAATCCAGATACTAGTAATGCAATCGTTCTGGTAGAGGTGATGGTTCCAATTGCAGGCGGAGTCTCTGTCGGAGTCTTCTTGTTTACTAGGAAAAGAAAATGAAAACTATACATCTCCTAACAATCACGGCTTGGGCGGTCTTGCTTGCTTTTCTATCGTTGATAATGCCTGCTCAAGCTCAAGAATGGAAATCAATTACAGTGAATGCACCACCTTCATCCTTGACACAATCTGGGCAAAATTTCAACATCCAATACTCTGTTGTAAATGGCACTGGTGTACTGCAAGAAAATCACTATATGTTTACAGCAAATGTACGGGCTGATACAAGCGGTACATTTGAGATAAAAATTCCAAGAAACTTTCCATACTATAACGGAAAAGATGGTCCAAGTGAAACAGAAACATATGCCATCATAAAAGATGGCATACAACTCAAATCTGGTCAGTACGACAAGCGTGTTTCTGACTGTTCTTATGATTATTCAGTTCCATTTAGCCAAAGATCTACGATTATAGTCACTTCAACTGATGAGTTGTTGCTTATGACTCCAATTTATGGAGACAGAGTCACAAGTGACTGTACGCCTGGAGCCATGGTTCCATCACAAGCATCTGTAATCAGGGCGTTGTGTTTACAAAGCTTTGATCATGGTCCCACATTTGGAGAAACAATCGGAAAACAACAATGTGAAAATCCTCAAAGCCAGATTATCTACAAAGACGCAAACCTGACAGTCACCAACATCATGGGCAAAAACATGTTCAAGGCAGGAGAGAACATAACCGTGATTCCAGAACTAACAAACGCGGCAAATCATAATGTTACAATTGGGTATTGCGGTCCATTGTTTGTGACACTAGTAGTGGATCAGTATGGGAAATTAGTCTCACCCCAATATTCTTGGGCGTGCCCATTAGTTGGGTATAGTATGAACGTGGCACCAAACTCATCTACTCCGGGAGAGAGTTATGGCCAGAATATCGTGCTGCATACCCCTGGAAATTATACTGTAATGTCAATAGTAAGTTTTGGTGATACATCAAAGCAAATAATTCTCTGGTCCAAACCCGTTCAGATTACCATACTTCCAGAAAAAGTTCCTGAATTTCCATTTGCACAAATAATGCTTGCATTTGGAATTGTTTCCACTCTTATAATTTACAGGAAGAGGAAATGAAAACTCCCAAGTCTAAAAAATTAATTGGGTTTGTAGCAGTCTCTGTAACAACTATTATTCTGGTTCTTGTCATTCTAGTAATGATCTGTCATTCAAATTTTTTCAATCATGTACTTTTGCAACAGTAAACTCGTTTCATTTTGACTAAATTCTACGGTACCATTACAAGTGAGAAAATTCTCCCTCATGATGGAACTTGTTTTAACCCTTCAAATCTTGGAGACCTAGAATCTGGTCCAATTGTCTAATAATCATGGTAAACAAAGGTAAACATTTTTTTGTTTACCACTGTTTTGCTCTTAGAAAATCTCTAAGTGGTAGATCTGGTAGGAGAGTCGCTTGAGTTCTTTTTCAGGATCCGTTTGTTCGTAAATTCACTTATAGAATATTCTACACAGAAGGGATTATCATCTATATTCTGCTAGTTTTGGTTCAGTTAAAACAAAAATACATGTATATTCGTGAATGAATTTGATGCCTATCTATACCTAGGATTGATTCGTAAACTAATTACACTATGGTTTTGAGTTCTTTTCGTATTTTTGAGATCCTTACAGAATCAATTCCATCAGCAATTTGCTCTATCTTGAGCACAAAGTCTTTGGTCGCAGAGATTAGTTCTGTAGCGTTAATTTTTACAGTAGAAGTGTAATATTGTGCCTCCACTCGATCTTTTTTAGATTGTCTTAAATCTTGCAAAAGCTGTTGCGGAAGATCATTTCCAAATAGGTAGATGAACAAGGCAATTGTACAATCATGTATCTCACACTTTATTCCCATTCTTGACAATAGTGCATAAATGATAAAATATTTTGCATAATAGCTTGCTGATACTGCCCACTCATTAATACCGGCATTAGCATTAACCTCCATGGATTTGAGAGCTTCTTTAGATTTTTTTACATATGCTTTTTGTAGGTTTTCTGATTCTTTAACTACCTTGATACCTTTCTTCTGCTTTGCACACCATTCAAGATATTTTTTATCAGACTGCATGATAGCACCACATGATATCAGAGAATTCATCTGCTCCCTTAAGAATAATATGGTTAGAAACAACTTCTTTTATGAGAGGATCATTGTTTCTTAATCCCTCAAGAAACTGTTGCCTGTTTGCAGATTTCAAGCTTATTTCTCTCCCTACCATATTAGTTGCTTCAATTATAGAACTGGTGCTGATCTTTTTATCACTTATAATGAATACATCTACATCACTCTCTTTTGTGTAAGTTCCCTTTGCAAAGCTGCCAAACAGAATTAGTGGATCATGAATCTTATTCTCAATTTCTCCAACTATTTTTTTTATCATAAAGTTTTTCTTGAGATAAATGATGGAGACAAAAATCTCTGCCATGACTAGGTAATATTTCGTAGTTACATTGTTCAAGTTCAAGCGATAATCTTTGTTACGACCTCTAATGATACTAGACAAAACATTAATCTTTTCTAATTTTTTGAGTTGTAATTGGATGGCCTTTACATCGATCTTGGTTTTTCTAGATATTTCTCTCATATGTAGTGATTTTTTGTAGTCATCAAGATAAAGCCCTAGTATTTTTAGCGTCGTTTGGTTAATGTTGTATTCTTCCAACATATGTTGTATAAATACAACATATAACTTAAAGTTTGCTCGATGAAAAAAGTTTCTGAGAATAAACAGTCGTCAACAAAAAAACGTTACCTTTGTTTATGATCTAGGTTTGTTCATGTATAATTCACAGACAAATAATGCCCCTGTTTAGTTCCCCCTTAAAATAGAAAAATATTCATGGACAGGGCCGGAAATGGCCTGTTTTGCGTTCTAGTTTAGGATCCGTTTGTGCCTAATTTTTTATTAAAAAGTGTCAAGGTTTCAAGGTGCAGGATACGTTCTTGTAAGATTTAGGAGTTCGTACGACACTACAGAATTATTTTGTAAACTAATTGCAGCGATGAGGTTTTTTGTGTTATTCAAATTGATGTTAATTCCTTGATAGGTTCCATTTTGTGTATACAGTGTTGAAGTAGACATGAATTCACAGTATGTACTATCATCTATGAGATTTCTAGTTTCAGGATAGGCTAAGATTATTGATTCAACTTGCTGTCTTGTGGCTAGACGCTTGGCATCATATTGGAGATCTGCTAGCTCTGGATCCGTACAATCCAACTTGGTAGTTTTTGCAGAATTTTGAATAATTTCATATGATGTAATTATCGTTGCTATTGCCATAATTCCAATTATCATTCCAAGGTGTAGAGTTTTCATGTCCTATGGAGGTATCCCAATCACAAATGATGTTTGACTTGTCCTATTTTCATAAGTTGCAACAATCTTGTAGCTACCAAATATTGCATGGTTTAGAATAAATTGGTATTTGTAAAAGCCGTCCGGTAAAATATCTGCAGAAGATACCACGTCAGTTCTATACAATGCATCATCATGCAAAACTTGAATTTGTAATGGAGAACTTGATTTAGTGAAATTATTAATAAATACATAAATCGACATGTATTGTACAAATGTCCCGTTTTCATATTTGAGAAGCCCAGTATCTCTCTGAATTACACTGATTCCTTGATTTCTATAAATTTCTGATACTACAAACTGATTGATAGCCCAACCCTTGTTCATTAGACTGTCAGTGTCATTTCTTTGCACACATGCGGGAGAACCATCTTCTTTTTTTATTATAAGGGCATAGTTTGTAGAACATTTGACATTTAATGGAGAAACTCCGGACTTGAACTGTTGTAATGGAGTATCCATCTTGGGTGTGGTGTCACCATATGTGTTTGGTCCACCACCGGTTGGTCCGCCACCGGTAGTATAATTACAGTTATGTGATTCCACGGTAGGATATGTTGCTTGGATTACTTTCATTGTTGTCCTGTCTATTATCACCATTGCACTCCAATTGTTATTGCTATCACACGGTATGATGGAACTACCAGAAGATGCTTTTAGATAGACAATTGCATATTGCCAATTACCTGGCTGATTTTTTGCAGTCATAAATGCCATGGAGTCAAATTGCCAGTCATTAGACCATTTTTGCAAACCAGGTATAGATAGTGCTACATCAATAATTGCCTGATTCCCGGAGGGCGATAATGTTGGCACTCTGGTTTTAGGATATATCATAAAAGAAAACTGTTTTGAGATATTTTCTTGGGTGTTTGACTGTGCGGTTTGGTTCCAAACATTATACGGAAATGATACAGTAGCGTTTATAGTTCCATTTTGTGCTGCCACGTATGTAAGATCCAAGTATGGACTAGTAGATGTAATTTTCGTACCCGGGTCTAGTCTTTGCTCAATTAGTTGCAACGTACAGGTTACATTGTTTGTTCGGACCATAATGTGATTGTCAAAAGTTACAGAGAATGGAGAGCCACAAGATCCATGTTCAATAAATATCGGATGTGTGGAGTTGTTTACCAGAGTTGCATTTATCTTAAATGTCTGCCCAATTATAATTGAGGTTGGAAGCGTTTGAATATTTTCAATTACAGCACCACTTTCATTATCTGCCTGGACTGGTTTTATGTACGACAATGTAGAAAAGACAAAAATTCCAATTATGAGAATCTGTAGAGTTTTCATGGCAGTACCTGAACATATTTCATAGATGCATTTGCCAGAGGTGAGCCAAATAACGATCTCCATGCAAATGCAGTAAGAGTATAATTTCCAGAAACCGTTGGTGTCCAGCTAACTGCACATTGTGAAAAAGATTGTTTTGGAATGAATATTCCTTGTCCCCATCCAACATGGTACCCCAAACCTGTGGAATTGGATACTTGGACAATACAATAGTAATAGATGAGAGGTTGCATATTTTCCATCTTTGTGATGTTAGCGACAACCTGATAAGGTTGATTTGCTCTCACTGTCGTCACTGGAATAATATCAATTGGCCCTGCCACATACACGTTAGTTTTTAGTTCAAAAGGCATGAAAGTGTAATTCTTTGGTATGATACCAAACAAGTCTTGATAATTGGTTAAATTCGTAGCTAGTTTTTTATTAGTTTGATCAAGTATTTTGGTTTGAGATTGTAATGTTGAAATTTGAAAAAACATAACAGATATGATTGCTATTGATGTCATGGTTACAACAATTATAATAATTGAAAAATATGATATTTTCATCTTCTAGACGTACTGGACAGACATGCTTTAAAAAACTGGTGTAGAACTTGCATAGAGTGCTCTACATTCTATCCAATGTCTGTTGCATCTGTTTTATTCCCTATTACAATAGGCATGGGTGGTAACTGACTACATCCTCCCGGGACAAAATTCAGCCAGTATGTTCCCTTTGGAATGTTTTCGTTTGTAGATATCTTTGCTACAACTGTAACATATTGATCACGATTGATTATCTCTGATTTTTGGTTAAACCAAATCATGATTGTAGAATTGGCATCTTGCTTCATTTCATGACGTGCATCAGGCTGAAAGTAAATGTCAGCACCATTTGTCACATTTATTTTGCTTGGGCTCAATATTGGAGGATCAAGGTTGTACGAATCGCTGTAAATGTTGTAGGTAAAAGAGCCTGATTGTTTAGGCTTCAAAATATAATGTGTTATTCCAGAGTAATTGTAGGTCTCAAATCCTGTCGAGTTTACAATCGTAGCATTTGGAAATATGAACGGACAGCCAAATCCAGGTCCACTGCTGTATACTCTATTTAACACAGGAATGTATTCTGGCTTTTCATATGGTTTCCATCCATGTAATGACATTTTTGCTACATGATCTGGACTTATGCAGACAGTCTTGTTTTGATACATCATCAACTTGAGATTATTGTTACAGGTTACATCATCTGGTTTTATCATTGACGATATCTGCTTCAATGGACTGGGTGCAGAAAAATTCCAGTTATTGTCTACAAGACTCCATGTTCTGGAATCATTGTAGGTATCAGTCAATGGAGGTGTTGTGATCTTGTATGTATTAGTGCTGTAATTGTACCCAAATGATATGATAACGTTTCTTGGGTCAGGTATGGATGCCTGCTCTACCCATGGTAGGGCAAATGTACATCTTTGATGAGGTTGCAGATCAATCCATTCTTCATTTGAAATTTCGGTTCCTCCAAATTCACTATGCTCTTTTATTCCAAGTGCATATCCTTTGATTTGGATCTCATATGATGTGGGGTTGTAAAGATCAAACCACTGGTTTGCAAAAGCATCACCATCTCCAATGCATGAATGTTCATGGTGTGTCCAAGGTCCGTAAAACTCAACCTGTGTTATTATCAATGGAGGGTTTTGTGGTGATGGTAGTCCAGTGATATCTCCAGGCTTGCCATTGCCAGTAAAGTAAAAGATTGTTCTCTCGTATGAAAATGAATCTTGTTGAACTGTAACTGTGTAGGTTCCTTTTGATTTCCACAATGGACCTGATATGAGATATGATCCGGAATAATGTCCAGAACGTGGTTCTATCGCATCATGTATTATTGGCTGGTTGTTGGAATCGAAAATCTGCATTTTTATTGTTCCATATTTTATGGCGTTTCCCTCTATGGTTATTGTATTGCCGTAATCATAGGTTGCTCTGTTGGTTTTTACTGTGATAAATCCCTGAAAGGGACCTGTTACAGAATACTGTTCATAGGATAGATTCGTTCCAAGGATTACAAGCAAAAGTGTAATTATTGAAAGATGTAGAGTGTTCATGTTCTAAGGTACTATCGTAGAATTTCCAAGATCTACTAACAGTCCAGTTTCATTATTAGTAGTTGATGAGACTTCCAGTTGAATATGCACTATATCCCCATACTTCCATTGTAAATCTACAGGTAATCCTATCATTTGATAATCAGGTTTTGAAATGACATTGATTGGTAATAAAACTGACAGGTCATTACTTTTGGTACAGGATTCTCCATCACAAACGTTGTAGCCCAACAAATATGCAGTAGAGTTTGAGTTTATTTTGAGATAGAAATTGTTAGGAGGACAACTGGGCATGCTGGCTGGAGAGCTATGAGATGTAGGATTAAGGCATAAATCGGGAGGGTGATAAATTATCAATGCTGTTATTCCAAACGGATCACTGTTTTTTACATCATAACGATGATTGCAAGCATCATTCATGCCAAGGCATACATTTGCAAAATCTATTTCTTCCTGCAATGAGTTTGGTTTGTCAGCCCATCCTCTTTCAACTAATTTGGAAACATCGTCTGGTTTTACGCATGCGGGGGAACGGTTCTTTGCCTTTATGACCAGATGAAAATCAGGTGCACATGTGATATCTTTGAGTGCAATTCCTGACTTGAACTGCTGAAGAGGATCCAAGATAATTGTGACCATAGGTCCACCTCCACCATACCAGTGATTCCCCAGTTGAGATACCTTGGATTGATTTTCAGATAAAGTAGAATTTTCAGTATTTCCAAGCTGTGCATATTGCTGTGATGAATTATTTTCTACGCTTACAAGAAATTTTACTGAATCATGAGTCACCGTGATTCCAGCCTGTGGGTGTTCATGGTTGCTAAAAACTGTGACAATGGGATCCATATGGAATCTTGGTGTCCATGTACCCCTAGTCCCGTTTGGAAATATTTTGGTTCCATTTGCAAGATATTCATGAAAATCCATTGGAGGACCTATGGTAGACCACTGGTTGTCTCTAATTTCCAAAGTCTCATTTGTTTTGTCATTGAATTGGACATTTACATTGTATGAAGGATTTGACACAGTCGGCATTGGAAGACACTGCCCGCATCCTGGAAATGTAAATGTAACACCATGAAATTGTATTGTAGTATCATTTGGTGCAGTCAAGTCTGAAGGAGTTTTGTGAACAGTTGTAAGATAATATGACTTGTCTACAATTTCTATGTCGGTGTTTTCTTTATCAATCCCTGTATACGCACCATAGTAATGTAGCATGTTGTTTTCTTGAATTGTTCCAGTAACTGTAAGATCTTTGCTTGCTTTCTTGTCTGCAAATGTAACAATTAGTGTGTACTTGCCAGTTTGGTTAATGACGGGTACGTTTTCACTGTCTCTTTGGACATAGTACACTTTTGTCATGCCCTTATACCCATTTGGAGGTAAATCATCATCACTCCAAACCGTTCTGTTTTGTTCATCCACAATAACTGCGGTTGGATGAACACTACTCTGCAACGGACTTGAAATTTCCACAAAGAATGAGATTGGTTCCCCAATACCAACTTCGTTTTGTTCAACGCCTATTGTCAGACCTGCTTGATCAGCAAGAGAAGACGGCATTATAACTACAATCAATGCAAAAGATATCACACTTGCAATTCCTGTTCCGGTAATTATTGAAAGGTATAGAGTTTTCATTTCTGAAATATCACTCATGGTATGGCTGGTCGCCCACAGTTAGAAGAAACGAATCAACACCAATAGAAGGCAGTATTATCAAGTATGTACCCCTTGGTGCATCGCTATCTACAGTTATCGTCATTGTAACTACCTGTGATGTTGCATTCATGCCAAGCGGCAACACCTCTGATGGCGGCTCAAACAAAATGTCTATTCCCGGATGGTCTGTCACAAATGCTTCAATGGGATTATTCCCCCCAAATGGCCCTCCTATACACATACCTTCGCCGGCAGGCCCTGTGGAGCATGCCCTAAAGTGACCGTAACTACCATCGTCAAAAGTGACTCCCGGATATTTTGAAAGATCCTCAAGACTTGTTATTTCATGATAGAATACAGCATAGTTTGTCAGGTTGAGAGATTTTGGAAGAGATATTGGATAATCCTGACCTTGCTGTTCTGTTGAAACTGCTTCAAGCTTGAATATTATAATTCCAGTACTTCCAGGCTTGAGCACATAATCATTTTGCGTTCCACGGAACTGAAATGTTTCATTGTATACCCCATCAAAGCCACTGTAATTTATGACTCGTGATGGTTCATAGTATGGAATTCGAAGACCTGAGCTGCGCGGCAGGTGTGCAGGCATTATTGTCGAATTTGTGTCTAGTGCAAATTGTGAATCTCCTCCAGGATATGCTGATTCGCTAACAGCCCACTCTCTTTTTATGAGCATGTATGCAACATCAAGTTTCACACATGCAGGAGAACCATCTTCTTTTTTTATTATAAGAGAATAGTTTGTAGAACATTTGACATTTAATGGAGAAACTCCGGACTTGAACTGTTGTAGTGGAGACAATGATATTGATACAGAGTTTTTAGCTGCAAGTGTGTCAAGAATAGGTGCATCTGCAACAATCTGTCCAAATGTGATCTTTATCGGTATATCACCAACAATATCTTTGATCTTCTTTTCATATGCTTCTTCAGACAAGACAGCTTTTGCAGAATCAATGCCAATGTCAAGTGTAGAGTTTATCACGTCAACTCCTACAGAATTAAATGGTATGGTCCCCATTTTGCTTCCCATAAGATTTGATATGGCATCCCTTGCAATCACCAGTTTTTTGTTTAGCTCCTCCTGGGCCTTTTCATCAGACTGGAACTTTGGATCATCTATGATGGCAATGTCGCCTTGTGCGTCTGCATAGGGTTTGCTCCATACAGTATTAAAAAAAGGTGGATAACCGTTTGTATAGACAAGATATTTTTCTCCCTGAACTATGGAGTATCCGCATCCTTGAAGGTCATTTGTCATTACAATCAATGGTTTTTGGCCTACTGTGCCTCTCCAAATTTTGTC
>JAJSDS010000099.1:3771-6403 GCA_028580875.1 Nitrosotalea sp. | reverse complement strand
TTTTCTACCCCTGCACCTGTCAAGGCTTGGTTCGACTCTGTCATGCTAAAAGGCCAGACTTGGGATGCCTCTGATGGAAAATATTTTGGTCTCATGGATGGCAAAAAAGCCCTGATACTTGTATCAACTGGAGGCTTTTACACAAAAGAACCGATGATTAACTGGGAGCATGCCATGTCGCTTGCAAAACTAGAATTCCAATTCATGGGCTTTTCTGACATACGGGCAATCCTAAACGAAGGCATGAATGCAGGAGACCAAGTCCAGTCTGAAAACCTTGAAAAATCAATCGATACTGTAAGAAAAATAGCAAAAGAGTGGTATTCAAACTAGCTTATCATTGTAATGTAGCATTGCAAAAAGTAAGGGTAAAAATTATTATCTGAACCAGGGAAAGTTTTCCTTGTCTGCTTCCTTTGCAAAGTCTTCTATTATTGCCTGGCCTACCTCGGTGTGGTTGTATGTTATGTGTCGTAAAAGTTTCTTTGACCCTTCGTCTGTAGGAAAGGTTTCATTTAGTTCCCTGATGATGTCCTTGCATTCTCTGCACGGATTGAATTCTATGTAGAATTTCATGTTTTTGCGCTTCATGGTATGTTGGAACGGACCATTATTACTTGACTATGGATTGCAAAACTTGGTCACACCAGATGATCGCATTTTGTACTAGATTATTTTTTATCACCCTGTAGTGGATTGATGTGTATGGCATTTCAGGTTCTTGGCATTGGTTCTAGTCTTCGTAACAATGCCTCTAGTACAGCTTCATTATCTACTGCACTAGACTTTGCAAAAAAATATGGTGCAGAGACAAGGCTGCTAGATCTCAGGCAAACTAGACTGCCGTTATATGACCCAGTTGAAAACAAATCATCTCCTGACATACAAAAAGCACAAGACGATGTGCTGTGGGCAGATGCCTTGATTCTCTCAACCCCTGACTATCACGGTTCAATGTCTGGTGCGATGAAAAACTTTCTTGATTATTTCTGGGCAGAATTTGCAGGAAAAACTTTTGGATATATTTGCTCGTCTCATGAAAAAGGTTTGACTGCAATGGATCAAATGAGAACTGTAGTGAGACAATGTTATGGGTGGAGCATGCCATATGGGGTCTCTGTCCGCGACAGTGATGACTTTACAGATGGAAAAATAACTCAAAAACTAGAATCAAGACTTGATATGCTGGCAAGAGACTTGGTTGTCTATGGGAATATTTTGCGCCAACAGTTTGTAAAAGACTTGGGTGATTCTAGCAATACATTTGCATCAAGATATAGAAAATAATCTCAAAATGGTTTTGGTGTTTTATGTTACTCTGATATGATGCTTATTTTACAATCAAGACTGGACACTTGGAATGCTGAGACACTGCACTTGCAACACTTCCGAGCAGCAATTTCTTGAATCCTCCAAAGCCGCGTGAACCCATTACGATTAGATCTACATTGTGAGTGTCCTCATATGTTATCAATGAATCTGGAACTGATCTGACTTCTAGTACGTCAATTTTGTATTGTATCTTTAGTTCCTTTAATCTAGGCTCTAGGGCTGATATTGATTTTAGCGCATCTTCTTTTAATAATTTTGCAGTCTCAATGTATGCAGTTCCAAAATATGGCTCTGTTGGAACCTGCATTAAAACACATGTCACTATGCTGACACTCGCATTATATTTTCCTGCAAGATCAATTGCATATTCAAATGCATGATTTGCAGATTCTGACTTGTCATATGGTATCATTACGTGTTTTATCATAAACTTGTTTGACCGGTATGTGATTTAAACAATTTTTAAAGCTCTTATGTTGTATTTATAAAAATTACAGACTTGATTCTAGTGCCTAGCATATGTTAAGATTTATTAGAATATTATTTTGAAGTATCTCTATGTTATTTGGAGTCTTTGCAGTTCACAGTCCAGATCTGTGCCCACTGAACAACAAAAATAGCAAGAAAATCTTCCTTGGAATTCAAGGAAAAATCAAGGCAACGCAAAAAAAATTCAACATACAAAAAGTAATAGGATTTTACATGTCAGTTCTTGAGCATGAGTGGATAATAATTCTGGATGCAAAAAGCGCACATGACATAGAGCAGATGTGCATAGATGTGGGAATATCTACAACAAGTACCATAAAGATTGTACCTCTAAACGATCTACAAAAGGTAATGACTGCTCTAAAATAACAGACTAAATATTTTTCAGAATTCTTTGAAATTGTTTATCATGTGAGCAGTCTTTGTTGCAAATGCAATTGGGCTTATCTTTTTTGTACATGTGATTATGATTATGTTTTTTCTATGTGGAAAGCTAAACATGATGAAATCATCCTTGTCTGAATGGTGATACCTGATTGGTCCGTAAAGGTCGTCTAATTTTGCTCCCATTGAAATATCAAATGTGCATTCCATGTAATGAATGTCATTCCATTTCTCAATACTTGGTTGCACGGTCCCCCTGTGGGTTACACTGTGTAGAAGTTTTCCTGTCTTATCCAGTATTGCAACAGAGCGAATGTTTCTATCGGTATCTAGTATGGACTTGGAGAACTGGTCTAGTTTTATCGTCCTTGTTATGACCATGTCATGATCCAAAGGTGTAGTTGTAATAAAAAGTACTGATCACCCG
>JAJSDS010000099.1:0-3672 GCA_028580875.1 Nitrosotalea sp. | reverse complement strand
ATTTATAGCTCCAAATGCTGGCTCTATTGCAATTATGGTTTCAATTATTTTTTTCTTGTTTGTAGTACCAAGACAAATTGGAAATGCAGTGATGTCTGAATATTGTTTGTAAAGTATTGCCTTTCCTTCCATTACCGGCATTGCAGCATATGGGCCAATGTTTCCAAGACCAAGAATTCTTGTACCGTCTGTTACAATTGCAACATTATTTTTTTTTGAAGTTAAAACATATTTTTCTTCTGGGTTTTCAAATACTCTTTTTGATACTGCAGCAACACCTGGTGTGTAAATGAGTTGAATCTCCTTGATGCTGAGTTTGCGTGATTTTGGTCCCAAGAGTATTTTGCCATTTAATTTCTTGTGTAACGCAATTGATTTTTTGGCAATGTCTTGGGATGTAGTCATAATGTGATTAAAACAGTCTTACTATTAAAAATTAAAAATGAATTGTGCTGAGTTTGTAAAAAAGGAGAATATGAAACAAAAATTAACAAATTTAGAAAAAGGATAAAGACCTTCTACAGGTCCGATTATTTTATTTCTTCTTTGCTTTTGCTTTTGCTTTTGCTTTTGGTTTTGCTTTGGCTTTTGCCATGAATAATTGCCTCCTCTATCCGTATTAAGCATAATGAAATGAGTGATTGATCGATAAAGAGTCAAATTTTTGACATCAAAAACAAATTTCGAGCATTTTTATTGAGTGTCATACATTTCCAGGATCAGAAGGAGGTGCGACGATGAGTTACAACGATAGAGGCAGCGGCGGTTACGGCGGACGATCAGGCGGAGGTTACGGCGGCGGCGGTCGAAGATTCGGCGGCGGTGGCGGTAGAAGTTTTGATAACAGCCCAAAACCAGTAGAAACCGGAAAGGAATACGACGTTTCCATTACTGAAATCAGTAGAAAAGGCGACGGTATTGCAAGAGTAGAAGGCTTTGTGATATTTGTTAAAGACGGCAAAGCTGGCCAGAATGCAAAGGTAAGAATTACCCAAGTAGGCCAGAGATTTGCTTCTGCTGAACTAGTAGAAGGTTCCCAATAAAATAAGGCATTCAGATAACAAATCTGATTCCTATATTTTTCTTATTTTTATCTAATATCTCTCACGTCATGTGCGTTTTTGCTGCATTGTAAATGTCTAACCTGTGTTTGTTCAAAATATCCTGACTGTTTCTTATATGATATTTTATGAAATTCTCCATGTTGACAAGCGTACAAGATAACATCAAACCTGATGCGCTTCATGAAAAAAAGATAATTGCCGCATTACATGCGCTAGATGTCTCTCTGATAAATCATGACATCAAGACCCATCTTTCTCCAATCAAAATGTGTGCAGAGATGCTAGAATCTCATGTTCCAGGACCATTGAATGATAAACAGGAAAGGATGGTCAAGACCATACACCGGTGTATGGATAAACTGGAGAAACTGGTAAATGATGTATCTGATGTGTACAAACTTGAATCACATTCGTTGCACATGATAAAAACCGATATGGACATACAAAATTTCATGGACAATTGTATACATATGCTGCGTCCATTTATTGCAGAAAAACAGATCGAGCTTAAAATAGAGTCTGGGGCACATGGTACAATTCATGCTGATGAGAAAAGAATAGGGCAGGTGTTGGTACACTTGGTCAAAAATGCTGTGGATCATGTTCCTGAGACTGGTGGCAAGATAACAATTACCGTTGAAAAAAGACAGGATTTGAGCATGTTGTTCAGTGTATCAGATAACGGAAAAGGAGTTCCTCAAGAAGACTCTGAAAAAATATTTGCCAAATTCTACAAGGGGGAATCACAACAAGCCAAAAAATATGGTGGCTCGGGGCTTGGACTTGCCATCTGCAGAGGGATAATCCAAGAACATGGTGGAAAGATATGGCTAGACTCTGAATCGCGAAATGGCGCCATGTTCAAATTTACTATTCCCTCGGCACTCTAGATTACTTGATGTTTGATATTGCTTCTCTGATCTCATTTGACTTTTCGAAAATAGTTTTTCCAATCTCGTCGACTTCGGGACCGCCCGGTTTCTTTCCAGAGTGGACCACAAAATAATATGTTTCAAACTTGCCAATTATGGAACCATGTGTGTATCCATAGATGTATTCTGATTCATTTTTTATCTGAAATGCTTCCTGAAACTGCGGCAAGCGAAGATTTCTGACAAGTCCTGGTATCTTTGAAATCTCTTCTTCTATCATGGTATCCAGAATTTTTTTATCTTTTTTATCTAATGCCATGCTTGGAGGATAATCCGGGTTCAATAAAAGTATGATATTGTATTAGTTTGACTTGTCTTTTTTCTCATGCAAGGACATTACTTGCCTTATCTCTTTTGCACGTACCTCTACCATTTTTCTTATCTCTTTACTTTCATCAGCATCTGGTATCTTTCCATGCCTTCCAACAATTAGTCCTGCGATATATCCTTCCATCTGGCCAACAAGGTACCCATATATGAAATCAGAACCACTCTTGAATTTCCAAACCTTTTGCAGTCGGTTCTCACCTTTTTTGAGGATTGTTACATTGGGACACCAGTTCTTGATTGCATTTTCCAACTCTTTTTTAATTTCTAGACTAAGCACCATTAGAATTTAGTTTCTGATCCGGGCCTAAAAGGTTTGTTGGGCATCTAACTGTAATGAAAAATTAGAGTATGACTGGCCGCAATCCCTGTGATGATATGATATCATTTATTCCATTTATCAAACTGACAACCCCTGGAATCATGTCCTTGTTTTTTGCAAGGTCTGTTTTTATCACATTTAGATAATAGATTCGTTTTTTCATCTCCTTTGATTTTCTAGTCTTTGAAAACTGGGAGTTTTTCAAGTCTCGAAGATTTGCTGATATGTCGCACAGCTTGATTAGCTTTGCCTCTATGGGAGCTTCTTTTAGTTGCTTTACAAATTGTTCCTCTTGTACTGACCTTGATAGGTTCCTGTCTCTTGAAATTGACAAAACCAAAACTGCTACCTTTGAGCCAAATCTCTGGTCCAGCTCGTCAAAGCTTGTCGATGTATCGTTTATTGTATCATGTAGCCATGCAGCAGATATTGTATCCTCGTCTGTTACTCCAAGATTTTTGAGTCTGGCTACCACTGATGATAGATGCTCATAATGTGAAATGTTGGCATCTATCCTGATTGTACTGACATGTCTTTCTTTTGCAAAATTTTCAGCGGACTGGACTTTTGACAATGACTGGATAATTTTTGAAATCAACTTAATCTTTCTGATCTAACAATATGGGTTTAGTTCAAAAAAATTTTTTTAAGCGTTTTTCAGCCTAAAATCTGCGTGCTGGACGATGTTTTGGTAAACATTCTTTGCAATATACTGGTCTGCCTTCTGCTGGTTTGAAGGGAACCTGTGTTTCTTTTTTACAGTCTGCGCATGTGGCAGGAAACATTTGTCTGTCTTCTGTTGACATGATCTTCGTTGCTAAATGCTACATAATAACTGTTCACTCCAAATTTTTAGACCTTTATCGCATGTTTGCCTATCTGGCGTATGCATATGAGGCGGTTGCAGCAATTGCCTAGTCTTTTTTAGACTTGGCTGCTATTGATCCTGGCAAGACCTTTTGCTCTGAAAACAAAGATTATTGAAAACATGCCAATTACCAATACTACAAGGGCCGCTGGAAATTCT
>JAJSDS010000098.1 GCA_028580875.1 Nitrosotalea sp. | reverse complement strand
GGAGCAAATCCAGAGATTCAGTTGTCTGCCCTATTGGCCGAACTTGGAAATATAGAAAAAGAATAACGCAGAGAGAGGGATTTGAACCCCCGCGTGCTTGCGCACATAGGCTCTCAAGGCCCACGCCATGCCGGGCTAGGCGACCTCTGCAAGTTTTTTTTGTAAGGACTTGTTAAAATTTGTTTAAGATCATCGTTTTTTAGAACTTTAGACATTTCCTGTAGGGACTAATAATAAGAAAAAGAAAAGGGACGAAAAATTCTAGTGGTGTGCATGTGGATTAACAGAACCGGTTTCCATTTTTACAAAGGTTCCAGCTGCTTTTTCATGGTGTTCTAAGTTAGATTGGTCTACCTTGATGGCTTGTGGAGGGCAAACTGAAACGCATGCCATGCACCAAATACAGTCATGCTCTCTAATTGGATCAGCCTTGTCAGTGTAGTCCGCTCTGTGTTCTTTTTCAGAACTACCAGTTCCAGCAAATGTTGCATTCACTGTCTGTTTTGCAGGAATATCTTGTTCTGTTCTGTACCATTGGAAGACTTGGACAGGACATGCTTCAATGCATGCGCCATCTGCAACACATGAATCCCAATCTACAGCTACCATAGTACCACTTACACCTAATGGTTCGATTTTTTCTCCTCGAGCCTTGAAGGACTCGATGCAGTTTTCATCTTTTGAGGCTTCTGCTAATCTACCAGGGCCCCATCTGAAGTGAAAATGCTCACCATCGGCGTGATTTATTTTTCCAAGTGGGTTGTAACCCTTTGGAAAGTCTTCTGGTATCGGCATAGTTTTTTGTCGCAGGCTATGTTATTTAAACCTAGACAAAACTAAGTAAATTTTGCAATCTCTTTTTCATGTATGTCTTGATTTAACTGATCAACCTTGATTGCTTTTGTAGGACAAACTTCAACACAAGCCATACACCAAATACAATCAGCTTCTTTCACAGGATTTGCTTTGTCAGTGTAATCTTTTCTGTCATTTCTACCTGTTTCACCAGGATTTTTGTACCATTCAAAAACTTTGACAGGACAGCTTAGTAAGCAAATTCCATCAGCAATACACGAATCCCAGTCTACCGCTACAAATGTGCCATGCACACCTATTGGTTTGATCTCTTCACCAATAGCTTCAGAATCGGCTTTTACTTTGGGATCTGTTGATGCCTCAGCAAGACGTCCAGGACCCCAAACTAAATGATAATTTTCACTTAATGGATCTTTGAATTTTTCAATTACCTGATGATTTGCAGGGAAGTTTTGGTCTATAGGCACAGTATCTGAAATTGTTGTTACTTATTTAAAGTGTATACAAGATAAATTCATATCTTTCACAAATCGTCCTAGTTTATTGGGAATTTTCAAATATGATGTATATCGCAATCCTAACGTAGGCATTTATGCCAAGTGTAACGACAAGTTTGTTTTCATACCAAATGGGTTTGCTCCAACAAAAGCAAAGAATCTTGCAGAATTTTTAAAAACTGATTATGTTTTCACGTCAGTTGCAAACACAAGATTACTTGGACCGCTAATGGTAGTAAATAACAGTGGACTTTTGCTTCCACGTAATTGTCATGAGGAAGAAATATCACACTTAAAAAAATCAACGGGTCTTAATGTTGACATACTAGATACAAAACACACTGCATTAGGAAATCTAATTTGTACAAATGACAAGGGAGCAGTCATGTCTCCGCTAATTCCAACTGAGTATGTCAAAAAAGTTGAAGATGTGTTACGAGTAAATGTCATAAGAAAAAGAGTGGCTGGATATCATCAAACTGGTGCAATGATAGTAGCAAATTCCAAAGGTGGAGTTATTCACCCATCTACAGAAGAAGAGGATATCAAAACAATATCACATGCATTAGGCATAGGATTAGAACCTGCAACCATCAATGGCGGATCCCCATATCTTGCTTCAGGTATGCTGGTAAATAACAACGCAATAGTTGTCGGAGGCATTACAAATGGTCCTGAGCTTGTAATGCTAACCAAAGCCTTTAGAGTTGAAGACTAGACTTAACATCATTTAACATAACATCTATCTTTACTTGCTTTTCAGAGCCGTCTTCCATGTTTCTGATTATAACGCAATTATCGGCATATTCCTTTGGCGCAACTATTATGACACGTTTGGAGTTAGAGGCAATTTCCATCTGTTTTTTAAGGGATTTTCCAGATAGATCTACATCAGTAGGTATGCATTTTAGACGGAGTTGAGAGGCAATGCCAATTGCAATCTTTTGCATGTCATCATTAACAAAAACTACGGATACCTTGGCATCTTCAATCCCTAGAGCCACTTTTTGTTTTTCTAGCAATATTGCAATTCGTTCTACTCCACCAGCAGCACCGGTAGCGCCAAGATCATTTCGACCAAAGGCTTTTGTCAAAGTATCATACCGTCCACCACCTACAAGTGCGCCAACATCAAAATTGCTTTCAAATACTTCAAAAACTATTCCAGAGTAATAATCAAGCCCTCTGACTATACCAAAATTTATTCGGACATTATTTACACCACGATTTTTCAAAGTATCAAATAGTTTTACAATTTTATTCCAATTTTTTATTTTACTAGTATCAATTTCTTTTTCAATCTCTTCAGGAAGCCCCTTTATTTCAGAAAACTTTAGAATTTGTTCTAATTCAAATACAGAGTAACCCTTTTCCTGATATTCTTTAATTATGTCTTGTTTTCTCTTTTTTTGAATTTTATCAACGGCTCTTAGAATATCGCCAATTACATCAGGTGAGTCAGACTTGAAAACATCTTTGACATATGTTTCAACAAGTTCTCGATCACATACATCAATTACAATATTTTCAAGTCCTAATCTAGTTAGAAATTTAGATGTAAAGTCGATAATTTCAGCATCAGATTCAATATTTGGTTCACCATAAATCTCAATATCCCACTGATGAAAGAATCTATACCTACCTTTTTGGGGTTCATCATAGCGCCACACACCACCAAATGTAGAAATCTTAGAAGGTAATCGCATCGATTTTTGAGATGCGGCAAAACGTGTAAGACCGATAGTAAAATCAAAACGTAGCGCAACTTCACGATTTCCTTTATCAGTAAAATAATAAATTTCGTTTTTAATTGATGGACCGCTCTTTGTTTCTATTACAGATAATAATTCAATTGGAGATACCTCCATGAATTGAAAACCAAACAAATTTGAAGTCTCAATGAATTTTTGACGAACATATTCAATTATAGAAGATTCCTTTGATTCAATGTCTCGCATGCCACGGGGTAGTTCCAATTTCAAAACTCATTCTTTTTCTAATGCATTTAGACTTTCTGATTATCAAAATCATGGTTAGAATAAATAGTGCACTTGAGACCTAGCAATCCATGGCTTATCGAGACCTAGATCATATGACAGATGCATTCATTGAAGTAACCGGAAATACAATGGATGAAGCTTTTGATAATGCAGGCATATCAGTAGTAGATACAATTGTAGATATCAAATCAGTTGAAAATAAAGAAGATAGAAAAATAGAAATCCATGCAAATGATTTGAAGAGCCTGCTATATAGCTGGCTTGAAGAGATAATCATTCTCACAATAACAGATGGGTTTGCAGGAAAGATATTCAATGTAAAAATAACAAAAAATGACACATACCACCTAGTGGCAAAAATCAGTGGAGAAGAAATTAATTTTACAAAACATCACTTTAAAATGGAAATCAAATCACCAACGTATCACCTCATGGAAATCAAAGATGAAAAACCAGTCTTGATGCGATTTCTTCTTGATCTTTAGGCTAAATTATTAAATAGCTTTTATCTGAAACTAATCAACTTGGTTGACGAAGAATTAGAAAAAATCATGAAAAAGAAGTTAGAGGAAATGAAATCATATAAAGAACCTGAAATTCTCGAGCTTGTTGATTCTAATTTTGACAAAGCCATAATAGGTGATACTCCAGTGATTGTGGATTTTTGGGCTACTTGGTGCGGTCCATGTCAGTTCATGTCTCCAATTTTTGAGAAAATGGCAAAAAAATACAAGACCATTAGATTTGCACGTGTAAATGTAGATAATGCTCCAGGTATATCTCAGAGATATGGTGTTTATTCAATTCCTACATTTATCGTATTCAGTAACGGCGAACCTGTTGACAAAGCAATGGGAGCAGTAGGAGAGCCTGGGCTAAACATGCTTGCACAAAAATATGCCTAGTAAGCATAAAGTGGATTAACTTTTCTCTGAATTTCTATTATTTCACGAAGGACTTGAAATTCCTCAGGGTTTAGTTTATGAGAGAATGTTTTGAGTAATAATTTTGCTTCCGGAGAAGGAGGAAAAGAATAGAGGACATCTTCTTCAGATATTTGTCTGCCAATTGTTACATTTTGAATTGAGACAGCTACCTCTTTGCCTTTTTTTGCCACATCAACACTTTTGCCATTTTCTTGGATTTGGTGGACTACTCCAATTTTTCTACCATCAGTGTTCATAACGGATACTTTTTGTTTCAATACGCCTGCATCTACTAGCACTCCAAAAACTGCAGGATTATTCTTTCTAAATACAAATCCTTTGAGAAATGTGAATTTGCATATAGGTGTAAGCTCTTGGAAAATTGCATTCTCTTCATTTGCAGTGTCGTCTTGAACCCAATTGACATAGTTATCAATCAAACTATAGATTACTTGATCATGGAAAATTTTGATGTGACTTGCTTCTGCCTCCTCTTGGGCATCTTGTAGGATTTTTACATTAAATGCAATTATCACACCCAAATGTCTATCACGTTCCTTTATTGCTAATGCTTCCATAACATCTCGTCGCGTTACAGGTCCAATATCAGCAGTGGATACCGATATGTTCTGTTTTTTTAACATGTCAGTTAAAGCTTCTAGTGAACCAATTGTGTCACATTTTAGAATCACTCCTTTTGTATCAGTCTTGATAAATACAGATTTCATTTCTGACTCGATTAATTTCTTAAATTCCTCAATCTTTGATTCATCAGTTGTTGCATACACAGGGCTTCCAGGAAGTACGCCTTCTAGATCTGGTGATGCAATCTTGATACCTGCAGCGGCAACCACCTCATTTACAGGTCTGAATTTATCCCTAGGATCACGCATTTCATCAAGAGGTTTTGGTAGAAGTATTGCTTTGGGTTTTGTAACTATTACAGAGTCTCTTTTGGCAACAAGAATAGAATCGCTTTTTTTCAAAGTACCATCAATTAGAATAATATTTGCAGTCATTCCAAGTCCGATCTCTTCTTTGACCTCAAGTACTATGCCTCTAGTTTGTTTCTCAGTCTGGTCCAATTTTTTTTGCATATATTGCTGTGTCAGT
Source organism: Nitrosotalea sp. (assembly GCA_028580875.1). Classification (GTDB taxonomy): domain Archaea; phylum Thermoproteota; class Nitrososphaeria; order Nitrososphaerales; family Nitrosopumilaceae; genus Nitrosotalea. The sequence continues at coordinate 1,166 of JAJSDS010000098.1, read as the reverse complement.
CCCACCAATACTGCTAGTAACTCAGGCATTCCTTCTCCACTCCTGGCACTGACTGGTACTATTGCTACTTCCTTTAAGAAATCCTTTACTCTGTAAAATGCCTCTGAGTTATACCCTAGAACAGACAACGTTCCTACAACATTATACAGTAATTCATCAAGAGCAGTTTGCACAAACGGGTCTTGTTCTTTTACAGATTGTGAAATGAATTTTGTGGTTGGATTTTTTTTCCAACCAGAAATCATGTCTACTTTGTTCAATGCTATTACAAACGGAACTTTTCTGTTCTGCAGAATTTTTAGACTTTCGTTGGTCTGGGGTTGAAATCCCCTATTTACATCCACAACCAAGATAGCAATATCTGCAGCAGAACCACCTCTTGCCCTAAGATTTGTGAATATCTCATGTCCTGGAGTATCAATGACAAGCAAGCCAGGGATTTCTTGATTTTCTCCACCCATTTTTGCAAAAAGAGGCCCACAGACTTTCTTTAGCGTATCAGTGGGAAGAAAACTTGCACCAATATGTTGAGTAATTCCACCAGCTTCTCGTGATTGTACGCCTGTTCCTCGTATCTTGTCAAGCAGTGATGTTTTACCAGAGTCTACGTGACCTAGAACTGCGACTATTGGCTGTCGTATGTGCAACTACTTTCACTTGAATACCACAGCTATTTCTTTTTCAAAACTTTCTTTAGAATCAGAAGCATGAATGATGTTATCAGATATGCCTAATCCAAAGTCTCCTCGTATTGTTCCAGGTGCAGCATCAAATGACTTGGTCGAACCTACCATCAATCTAGTTGTTGCAATTGCATTATTTCCTTCTACAATAGCTGCAACTACACTTCCAGATGTAATAAAAGAGACCAATTCTCCAAAGAATGGTTTTGTATTGTGTGCAGAATAGAATTCTTCTGCCATTTGTTTTGTAAAAGTGAACATTTTCAATTTTAAGATATTAAATCCCTTATGCTCAAATCTAGAAATAATATCTCCCACTAACTTTCTTTCTACACCGTCAGGTTTTACAATAAATAATGTCTGCTCAGTCATTTTATTTTTTAACCTTTATTCCGCCCTTGACATATTTATTAGTCCACTTGAGTCTTCTTGGATCACGTTTTAGGACTAGCATGTTCTTCTTGCATTTTGAAGAACAAAACC
>JAJSDS010000097.1 GCA_028580875.1 Nitrosotalea sp. | reverse complement strand
AAAGGAACAAAAGAAAAAAAACTCAAGGCAATGAGAGACCCAGCTGTTGGTTCTGCCGGAGTAATGACAGTTGTGTTATATGCTGCAGGAATGATATTGGCAATTTCTATGGTGAAGGGTTTTGCATTATTTGAGGCAATTCTACTAAGTGAATTAATGGCCAAACTGTCTATGGTGATACAAGCAAATCGTGGACTCTCAGCTTGGGAAGGACTTAGTTCTCCTTTTACTCAATACATGAAAAATCCAAAAAAACTTGCAGTAGCTGGAGCACTTGCAATAATACCTACCGTGATTTTGGGAGGAATGACTGGCATATTTGTAGTGATATCGTGTATAGGATTGTCTTTTCTATTGCTTACAATTGCAAAAAGAAGCTTTGGAGGAATTTCAGGCGATGTCTTTGGAGCAAGTAATGAATTAGTAAGGTTGGCATCGTTATTGATCTTTGCATCTGTATGATAGGATTAGTTATGTGTGGAGGTAAGGGCACTAGGATGGATTTTCCCGGAGAAAAACTTCTTCTAAAATATAAAAAACCGATGATTGAGCATGTCATAAATGCTTTTGAAAACTCGGGAATGTTTTCAAAAATAGTGTGCGTTACAAGTAATAATGCTCCAAAGACACGTGAGTTTGTTTCTGGATTGGGAATTGATATACTGGAAACAAAAGGAAATGGGTATGTAGATGATTTGGAGGAATCTCTACACAAGTTTGAAGAATTGGTTTTTGTATCTTCTGGTGACATGCCACTTTTAGATTCTGAAATAATTAAGAAAATTATGGGATTGGTAAATAATACAGATGTGTGGACAAGTATACTTGTTCGAAAAAGTTTTCTTCAATCTCTTGGTTTGGAAGCAGAATTTTTTGTCAACTATAATAATGAAGAATGTGCCTATACTGGAATTTCCATAGTTGATCCTACGCGAATAAAAAATATGCAGCCTGTGAAAGAATCATGTATAATTTTTGATGATAAACGAATAGCTGCTAACTTGAATACAAAAAGAGACTATGACTTAATCTGCGCTACCTAAAATTTTTCCATTCGTCTTTGCAATGGAACCAGTTGGCTCTGCTAGAGTATTACCACATGCCTTGCATGTAACTACTGAGGAAACATGCGAGTAAACAACACTTTCTTCGCCGCATTCTTTGCACTGCACTCTTTGGAATTTACTTCCTGGTTTTGGTATCCAAATATGAGCTCTTTTCATTATGCAACTAACTCCAATTTTCTCAATCTTATTCCTGATACATTCCATTTCTTCTTGCATTCTGGACATGTCATGATTGGTGTAATCTTCTTAGTAGTCTTTGCTGGCTTTGCTAATTTTGGGAATTTCTGACCACCATATCCCTTCTTGTCTTCGGCGTGTCTTCTTTCACCAATAGCAGAACCTCTTCTCTTGCCTGCCTTGTATATGGAGACCTTATGCAATGTATGTTTCTTGCACTTGGGACAATACCTATTGATCTCCTTTGGCATGTTCATAAAAAATGAGCTGCGTTGACCGTAATTTAAACATCGCTTTAATAGTATCCAAGATTACATTCTTTCTATGAAGGCCAGCTCACTTGCCTCCATGATTTTATCACTCAATGCTGTTGCTATGGGTGAAAACAAGGCAGATATTGTCTTGAAAAATTGTAGGCTAGTTAATGTCTACTCTAGGGAAATCATACCTCAAATTCATGTGGCAATCAAAAAAGACAGAATTGCGTATGTGGGAAAGGATGCATCTCATACCGTTGGAGAGAAGACTGGGGTCATTGATTTACAGGACAAGTACATCACACCTGGATTCGTAGATCCACATATACACATTGATCAATATGTTCTTCCATCAGAATTTGCAAAAAAATCGCTCTTGTCAGGTACCACAACTTTGTTTGCAGATCCAATTGATATTGTAAGTGTCTGTGGTTACAAAGGATTCCAAGAATTTGTTAAAATGACACAAAGTCTTCCTATCAGGGTCTACCATGTAATTCCTGGGGGACTCCCTGTTGATAGAAAATTTAGTCATGCAAAAACATTGACTAAAAAAGAAGAGAATAAAGGATTGGATATTGAAAACGTTGTTGGTCTAGGTGAAGTTTTTTCTTGGACCAAAGTAACTACAAGAGATCCAAGCACCATTGAAACAATATCTAATGTTTTAAAAAATAATGGTATCATAAATGGACACACAGCTGGTGCAAGCGACAAAAAACTAAATGCCTACATCGCTTCTGGAATTTTCTCATGTCATGAACCAATTGACTATGATCAAGTCTTGGAAAGACTAAGACTTGGAATGTGGGTAATGATGAGAGAGGGTTCTATCAGACGAGATCTTGATAAAATTTTGCCAAATGTATTATCTCATAGGACATATCTTGATAGGCTGATGTTCTGCACTGATGGGGTCTCTCCAAAAGATATTGCTGAATATGGTATGATTGATCACTGTATCAGAAAAGCTATCTCCATTGGCATGGAGCCAATAGATGCCATAACTATTGGATCAAAGAATTCATTTGAGTATTATGGAATGAGCAAAGACCTTGGTGCAATTGCACCTGGCAAGTTGGCTGACATACTAGTCTTTGATGATTTAGAAAAGATCAAGCCAAACAAGGTCTTTGTAGGCGGAAAATTGGTGGTAGCACATAATAGTATTGTAATAGGTGTACCCAAGACTATAATCCCAAATTGGATGAAAAAAACTGTAAAGACAGGAACAAAGTTTGGGGAAAAAGACTTTGTTATATCAAGCAAAAAAGTCACTGAACAAGCTCTGGTTATCAGACTTGATACGGAAATAATAACAAAATTAGATCATGAAGATCTTCAAGTACACGATGGCAATGTGATGGCATCATATGACAAAGATGTATGGAAAGTAGCTGCTATTGATAGGACATATGGTACTGGAAAGAAAACTGTGGCATTTTTAAGAAATTTTGGTGCTGATGTAGGAGCATTTGGTTGTACGCAGAGTTTTCATGAAAATGACATGATGGTTATAGGTTCAAATGAAAAAGACATGGCCTTTGTCGCAAATGGTCTGACCAAAATGCAAGGGGGTATGCTTGTAGCTAAAAATGGTAATATTGTAAGTAAATTCTCATTACCTATTGCAGGTTTGATGTCTTTGTCATCTTTTGAAAAAACATTAGACGAATATTCTAGTATAGATTCTAAACTAGTAGAGGCAGGATGTAAATTCAAGAATCCACATTTGATACCTCTATTCTTACCATTTCTTGCATTACCTGAGATCAGAATCTTGTATACTGGGGTTGTAGACGTTAAAAATAGAATGTATCTGAAGATCTTGAACCGATAAGGTATTAAAAGGGGCAACTAATTACACGAACTAAGGGATTAATTTTGGCATCTATTCAACAAACACCACAAGGACCTGTGTTAGTACTAAAAGAAAGTGCCTTACAACAAAAGGGACGAGACGCTCAGAAAAATAATATTGCTGCAGCAAAACTAGTTTCAGAACTTGTAAGAACAAGTCTTGGTCCACGAGGAATGGACAAAATGCTAGTAGATTCACTAGGTGACGTTACAATTACAAATGATGGTGCTACTATTCTAAAAGAAATTGACGTTCAACATCCAGCTGCAAAAATGATGGTTGAGATTTCAAAAACTGTTGACAATGAGGTAGGTGACGGCACTACATCATCTGTAGTATTTGGTGGTGCACTGTTGGCAAAAGCAGAAGAGCTTTTGGAAAAAGATGTTCATGCTACTGTAATTATTGAAGGATACCAAGCAGCTGCAGAAAAGGCACTTTCACTTCTTACCGAAATGGCAAAGCAAGTAAGTCCAAGTGAAAGAGAAATTTTATTAAAAATTGCAAAAACAAGTATGCAATCAAAGCTAATATCAGAAGATAGTGATATGTTGTCCAAACTTGTAGTTGATTCTATACTACAAGTTGTAGAAAAAGAAGCAGAAGGACATAGGGTAGATCTTGATAATATCAAGGTGGAAAAGAAAGCAGGCGGTTCGATTAGAAATACTCAATTTATCAAGGGTATAGTACTTGACAAGGAAGTTGTCCACAGTGGCATGCCTACTAAAATAGAAAAGGCAAAAATTGCATTACTGAACTCGGCTTTGGAAATTGAAAAAACAGAGATGAGTGCAGAAATCAGAATTAGTGACCCGACTCAAATGCAGATGTTCCTTGAAGAAGAAAATAGGATGCTCAAATCTATGGTAGACAAGATTCATCAAATTGGCGCAAATGTGCTAATTTGTCAAAAGGGTATAGATGACATTGCACAACATTATCTAGCTAAGCAAGGTATACTTTCAGTTCGAAGAGTAAAAGAAAGTGATATGACAAAACTTGCAAAAGCAACTGGAGGCAGAATCAGCAGTAATATTGATGATATGACTCCAAAGGACTTGGGTGCAGCAGAGCTTGTTGAACAGAGAAAAGTGGAGACAGACAAATGGGTCTTCATTGAAGGTTGCAAAAACCCAAAAGCCATTACACTATTGCTGAGAGGAGGATCTCAAAGAGTTGTGGATGAAGTAGATAGATCAATGCATGACTCGTTAATGGTAGTAAAAGATGTAATAGAAAAACCAGCAGTTGTGGCTGGAGGTGGAGCCCCTGAAGAATTCTTGGCTTCGCAACTAAAAGAATGGGCAAACAAATTCGAAGGACGAGAACAACTTGCAATTAAAAAATATGCTGAAGCTTTAGAGATAATTCCACTAACAATTGCTGAAAATGCAGGAATGGATCCAATCAATACAATGGTCACACTTCGTGCAAAACACAGCCAAGGAAAGAAATGGACTGGCATTGATGCAAGAAATACTCGTGTTGCAGACATGTTTTCTATTGACATCATAGAACCGGTTGCAGTAAAAGAGCAGATAATAAAATCTGCAACTGAGGCCGCATGCATGATACTTAGAATTGATGATGTTATTGCCTCATCTGGCGGCCGAGGTGGCGGCGGAAGAGGTCCGCCGATGGGCTAAGCCTTTTCATGTTAGAAAAACTGCAAAATCTAAAACTAACTAAATCAGTTGTCGTTCTAAACGATTTTTTTCTAGATCGTATTGTTAGGATTCCAAATTTAGATAATCTTAGCAATCAAATTTTAGAAAAAAGTAAATTGGGTGGAAGTATTCGGGGAATTTCACAAACAGATCTGAAAGGCGGAAATGCAACAAATGTTGCTTATGCTCTTGCAAAACTTGGATGTCCTGTATCATTGATAACAATTGCAGACAAGACCGGTTCTCAAATATTAAAAGAAGCTTTTTCTGAATTTGATAAAGTCTCGCTTTTTATAATTGATGGAAAACCTGGAAGAACAACATCACTTGAATTCAATAACGCTGGAAACATTGTCAACGTAATGATTTCTGATCTGGGTGATAATGAAAACTTTGGACCTGAAAAACTCGGTACAGATGAACAAAATGCAATAGCACATGCTAATGCTATCATTGTAACAAATTGGGCAAGCAATAAAAAAGGAACAGAATTGTCACAGTTTGTATTCTCAAAGTCCCCCTCATCTTTTCATTTTCTAGATCCGGCTGATATACAAACAAGATCTGAAGAGTTCAAAGAAATGCTGCCTAAACTTGTAGAGCGTCTAGATTCTTTATGTATTAATGAGAATGAATGCAATATTCTTCTAATACAATCTGGATTGGACACAATTTCAGGAGAAAAAGAGACCAAGAAACTCGTACTTGAATTGTCACAGAGGTATTCGATACCAATTGATCTTCATACGGGTACAGGCTCATATTGGTCAAATGGGCAAAAGGTAGAATTTGTCAAGTCCTTTCAAGTGACACCTAAATTTGTAACAGGAGCTGGAGATGTTTGGGACGCTGCAAATCTACTTGGTTATCTTGCGAACTTGGATGCTTCTGAAAGGTTAGGATTTGCAAATGGCGCAGCTGCCTTGTATGTTAGTAGCCCACTTGGGATTCCTCCTACCATGGACGAGGTTCTATCATTTGTTAAGGCTAATAGTCCGTAAGCAGGTAATTATTGCATAAAATAGATGAAATTACCATATCAAACAGTGTTTTTAGATCAAAAAACTGATCTTGATGATACCACAAATTGAGAGAAAGGTTTTTTAATAATCTAAAATTTAGAACTGACAAGTTGAATTACAAATTTTTTGTTGCAATACTAGCTGCGATGATTTTCTCTGCCGTGTTGCCAACAATATCTGCAAACGCCCAAACAAGCTCAAACAGTGGTAGTGCAGAACAATTCCTTCAACAATGTATTCAACAATTTCAGGGTACAGATCACATTTACTGTGCTAAATTCTATACAACCGATGTTGCAAGATCAGGCACACTTACACAATACTTCTTACAAGGTTCATTATCAAATAGTATAGTAGTCTATGAAAACACAAAGGTTACACTTTCTGGTCTAAAGTCTACAACTCCTGATGTTGGCAAAAAATTATCATATCAATGGACTGAAGTCTCAGGCGATACAGTAACATTTGCACCAAGTTCTTCTGCTCCAGTCATATCTTTCATCGCTCCATCCGTTCCTGCA
>JAJSDS010000096.1:3526-6629 GCA_028580875.1 Nitrosotalea sp. | reverse complement strand
CAAAAAATGTGAGAGGTTATCATCATACATACGAAAAGTTGCAGAGAAAAAAGTAAAACGATTTCAAAATGAAAAATACTGGGGAAAACCCCTGACTGGATTTGGTGATATCCATGCAAGAATTCTACTTGTTGGTCTTGCACCTGCTGCTCATGGGGGTAACAGAACAGGAAGAATGTTTACAGGAGATAGTTCAGGGGATTGGTTAGCAAGGACTCTTTTTGAAAATGGTTTTGCAAACAAGCCCACAAGTGAGCACAGAAATGACTGCTACCAACTGATTGACGTCTATATCACAGCATCAATAAGATGCGCACCTCCAAAAAATAAACCGACAAAGGAAGAATTTGACAATTGTTTTTCATATATTCAAGATGAATTGGAGATACTGAAACAAGTCAACATCATAGTTTGTCTTGGACGCATAGCATTTGACACATGTCGCAAGCTTTTGAATATAGACGACAGAGAATTTGCACACGGCAAGATAATTCATCACAAAAAGTTTATTGTTTTGTGTTCATATCATCCAAGTAAACAAAATACTCAGACTGGCAGGCTCAAATGGAAAGACTGGAATAAAATATTTCAGATCGCGCGCAATATCTTAGATAGCAAAACCTGAAGAATTTATTTTTCTGTAATAAATGGATTATCTATTGATCTATATTTTATCTTCAAGAATGTACTAGACTCTGCATCTATCATAGGTACCATTCCATGCTGAGAAACAATGCCTATCTGCCAATTTCCAACTATCGGATCAACTGAAGTAATAGAAAACCTCTCAAGTGCACTGTCAGGGCCAGAATATCTAATTCTATATACTTGACCTCCTATTGTTACAGTCTGTAAACCTCCTTGCAATTGCAATGTAGAATCATGTATCATACAGATATCATCTATTCCAATTACACATGTTCCATCTGGAGAAGTAACTTTGTATCTCATGGTATGATCATTTGTAAAAGAGGAATACAATACAGACGGATAGGCTATCGTAGTATTTCCGCGGGTGATAACATCAATGGAATCATGATTTGATATAGCAATTGTCTTTGTAGATGGGAAAGTGTTTACTGTGTGTACATCGGTTTTGATTGATTTGCCATAGATTTCTGCACTTGCAGTTACTTGGTACGACATTATTTCATGTGATATAGGTGTGTGCCACTCTAGTTTTACTGCAGTCTGGCCTATTTCAAATATTTGCGGCACAGATGTGTAAACAGATTTTCCATTAACCAGCAAAGTTACAGTCCCAAAGAGTGGACCCTTGGCATTGTTTGTAACATAAGCTGTAGGAGTTGATGTTGTGCCTTCTGCCCTGTTTGTCTTTATATCAATATCTAGATTATCATTTATTGCATATGTTGGCTTGATTCCTAGAATGTATTGCTGAGAGTCGCTTGTCTTTTGTCCACTATTTTTCACGTGTATCCAATATACCAAGGCTGGAGATTGTAGTTGTGCTGGAGAAATAGTAGCGGTAACCATATAGAAATTACCAGAAATTGGTAGATGCGCTATTTGCATGTTAACTACATCATATGTCATAGAGTTTACATCTAAAGTAGTGTTTGCATTCAAGGTAAAAAATCTCAGATCTGCCTGATCTAGTGTAGAGTTACTGTTAATTATTGCACTTATGATAACAGATTTGGAATCTACAAAACCATTGGTATCAGCAGATACAGCTGTCTGGTTTTCAATCTTGTATTTTACATCAAATATTTGTGGAGCCTGTACGTCTATTTGTGTCGGCACCACTATATTTTCAAATGAAATTGTCTCGCTACAGCTTGTTACTGTGATTGTTTTTCCTACGGAAAAGATATTGTGTCCAACTGCTCCAAGTGCTAAAACTTCAAACGATGTTTCTTTCGGATTGATAGCAGCTTCGTAGACTAGTTTTTTGATTGTTGCATTGATGTTTTCTTGTGCATATGGCTGATCTGCTACAAGTTTTGCATTTACCACTCCAGTGATTGAAGTACGAATTATTACCATTGGATCTACTTCTTTGTCCGTTGCAATTTGGATCATTACAATTTGTTTGTCACATGTATCATAAGATACATTTTGAATCTTAAGATATGGACCTTCACCTCCACCATTACTTGTAGATGATGCTCCAACTCCTGTTGCAGCTCCAACTCCCGTACCACCTCCGCCCGCTTGACCAATTCCTGCACTAGATGAACCAGAAGTACTAGATGAGCTTGAACTCCATGTAGCAAATCCAGTAAAGTGTTTTGTCCATACAACCAGATCAGCACCTACGTTTATCTTGCATTCATCAGAACCAGATGGAACTCCCGATACACTGTCAGATGTACAAATGGATGTGATTTCAGTTACGGAAGTAGAATGGAAGAAACCTGTGCGTAGACCAGCTTGTCCAACAAACAAAAGCCTTACCGGTTTGTCAAATGATAGCGGTGTGCTAGAACCTATTGTGATTACTGTTTGAGGAGTATTTACTTCTCCAGATGTAGTAGGTAAAGATACTGAAGAGGAGCTTTCTACAGTAGGTAGTGCCAGAACTGCATTCCATGATGTTCCCGAAATTGTAGTATTTGTTGGAATAGTGAGTTTGATATTTGGTTGCGTATTACCAGTTGTGTCTTTAGTTACAGTAAGTGAAGTCATAATTGGAACAGATATTACACTACCACTAGTTCGTTTTATGGCTGAATAGTTTATGGATGGACTAGTAACAGTAGATGGCACATTAACATTTGCTAGAGATGTATTATTGTTTACCACTACTAGTTGTGGAGTAGATGGGTTAACAGTGATCTGAGTGGTAGCATTTTCAACTACTTGTTGATTATTAGCAAGATTTGCAAATGGTGTAGAAGAATCAGATATGAGAATCTGTTCATTCAATATTTTGAATGCTGACTTGATTATTGCATCAGTTGTGAGTATAGAATCGGAGAGAGATTTGTTGTAAGATGCTTGTTTAGACATCGTATCTGTAATACCTATTGATTCAAAGAGTGATTTGATGGAGTTCTTAGCAAGTGTGTCAGTAATTGACACGGAATCAGATATTTGAACCATTTTAGATGCCATGGGTGTTGACAATTCAGTTACA
>JAJSDS010000096.1:0-3428 GCA_028580875.1 Nitrosotalea sp. | reverse complement strand
CAGTTACAGTATCACTAGGTGTTGTACCAGTAGAGGCCTTGTCAGATAATTGTGAAGCAAGTGAGTCTTGGACAGTTACGGGATAGAAAGTGCTTGTTGGTATTGATACAGAGTCGGTTACAGTTACAGTATCACTAGGTGTTGTACCAGTAGAGGCCTTGTCAGATAATTGTGAAGCAAGTGAGTCTTGGACAGTTACTGAATGTAAACTTCCATGTGATACAATAGGAGAATCACTTAATGCCAAAGTATCTTTTGGATTATTTCCAGTAGAGGGTTTGTCTATAATTATTAGAGTATCAGAGTTGGAAGTAGGATTCGACGCTGGATCGTTTGCAACAAACCATTGTCTTGCCTCTACAAATGTCTGGTTGTCATACGTTATTTGTACTGGACCTAATGCATATAGCTGTGGGAATACAAGTGGTACAGTATACGAATACTGGACAGATGTCTTGTTGCCCATCAAATCCTTGTTCCATGTTAATACTTTGGAATCACCTACTGTTTGTACACTTGCGTCTGTTGTTACATTCAATACAGATGGAACTGATTCTTTTATTACGATTGCAGTCGGGTTTACAAATGATTCCACATCGATTTTGACATTGAACAGATTTGGATTGTTAACAGGGTCTATCTTGCTTTGTGCTGTTCTGATGATATCAAATGGTATATTGTTCTGTACTAGAAATGACGTGTTAAAATCAGTCCTAATGGAATTTGTAGTTGCTGACACGTTAACGGTGTAGTTTCCTAGAATTGTGGTAGTATACTGAGCATTGTATAGACCACACTCGGAACCTGCAGAGATTCCTACTCCAGACAACAATGTTGTGATGTGAGAACTTGGATCTGTAACTGTGACGGACAAGTTTGCATTACAGACTGGATGGCCTCCACTGTCAAGTACCACCATAGTCATGTTTGCAATCTCGCCTGGCTTGTAGGTACTCTTTTGTGTATTCAACGATACAAGACCCCATGCGTACTGGTTCTGTGTTGTGTATGTTCTGCCATCCTTGATCATAATTGTTTTAATTGTATACAATCCAGGCTTGCCGTACTTCTTGGATAGAATCTTGATGTCAAACTTGCCTTCCTTCATCTTTTTGAATTCTGATTTGAGTGGAATCTCTGTGCCATCAGGGGCTATTACCTTGACTGTAATGGTCGTGTTCTTTTCATTCCATCCATCATGTTGCATGTTTGCCTTGATTGTTTTCTTTATCTTTTTTATGTCCGAGTCCTTGAATATCTTAAACTCAAACTCTGGATTATCTCCTATTGTATAGCTGCTCTTGAGGTTTGTAATTGTAGGCACAATGGATAGTGCTGTTGCGTTTGTTCTGGTTTCATTTATGCCTGTTCCGTTGATGCTTGTACTGTTTATTCCAGAGTTGAGTAGTACTTGTATTGAGTCATGTACAGAAACAACTTCAGCCATCTGGACATTGGAAGATATTGAATTTGATTGTACTTCTTGCATTGCATGCATGTATAGCTGTTGTATCTGGAATTGGTTGAGAAGAGTACTGTAGAAATTGACATCTTTTATCTGACCTGAGAACTTGTCAGTCACTGCAGAGTGGACCGTATTTACTGATGCACCAATTACAACGTCTGAATCTGATGATATTTGGTCTGGGTTTACTGGTACTAGGTGTCCATCATCAGATATCGAGAGAACCCCCTGCAGTTTGTATGAGGATTGTAGTGTGCCGTTGACATAGATTGTGATGAATGTCCCGTTGTATGTACCTGCAAGGTATGTCCAGCTGTTCTCAGGGATTGGTACAGTAGAGTTAACTGTATTCCATCTTATGCCGTCAAATATTGAAAATGTTGCAGCTTTTGCTGGTGTGATATTGTTGTTCACGTCCAGTGCAAACTGACCTGCTTTTGTGATTACCGCAAATACTGGAGAGCCTTGGGAATAGTCAGGCTTGACCCATGCTGATACGGTAAAGTTGTTGAGTGTGTTGGTAGAGTTGACTTTTTCCTGTAGGTAGCCGTTTCCCTGTAGGTTTAGGGTATTGTTCTCTGTTCTTGCCTTTCCTATGGTACCATTAGTTGATGCAAAGTTCCATGATTTTGCTGGTTCTGGTACTGTGATTCCTATTTTTGTTACATTGATTGAATCTTGGATGGATAGATTGGTTGAGAAAATGGAGCTGCCCTGTACTGGTGGAATGGTACCGTTTCGTAGTATGGTGATACCATCTGCGATGGATACACCAGTTGAGAGGTAAGAGTCTGCCTGTACTGGTGGAATGGTACCGTTTCGTAGTATGGTGATACCATCTGCGATGGATACACCAGTGGATAGACCATATGAGAGGTAATTGGGTACTGATTCAGTCTGGTTTGATGTTGTATGATTTGTAGGTACAGTAGAATTAGTCTGGTTTGATGTTGTATGATTTGTAGGTACAGTAGAATTAGAAACAGGAATTGGTAGATTGTAATTTGTTGTGCTGTTGGATAATACAGTAGAATTTGTCTCATTATATGACATAGTGTGAGATCCTGCATTTGCAGCTGTACCATTTGAGACAGTATTGTTTATGCCAGAGGTCTGATTTTGCAGTTCTGCAAATGCTATCCCCCAATAATTTTGGCTGATTGCAAACGGAGTAACAACAGATGATGACACTAGAATTAAAATGAAACAGAATGAAAAAATTTGGTTTTTGTTGTATGATATTTTCTCTTCCTCTGATCGTAAGAGAATGTAACCCGAAAGGGGCACCAACAATACTAGCAGTGTTAGATCATTTGGAGAAGAAATATCATATTTTAATAATAAATTGTTTCCAAGTTGCGCTACAACATTAGTGATTACAAAAAATTCTTTATTTGTATCTGATATAATCACATGTGCTGATTTGAATAATGTATCTTGTAGTTCTCGATCTATATTATTTACGAGTTTGTTATTTAGTATGTTATCAATAGTAGGTTTTACAGCTTCATTTGCATCCAGTATTGGATTATACAGAATTATGGATTTTCCATCAGATCTAATTCTTTTAAAATTAAATATACTTTCCATTGTAGTTATTGTATTTGTAATTTCTTTGACAGTTACAATTTTTATCTTGTTATATTCCTCAGATACTAGATTGTTGGAAATATTTTGATCCTGATCATATGGTTTCCCATTTACAACAATTAGAACACGTTCAGAAACTGCTAGTTTGTCTCCCTTGGAATAGGAAACATCATCATGTATCTTGAAGTGTTGTATGTTTGGTAAAGTATTATTGAAATCGGAAAATGCACCTAAATTTGCTAACGGTGCAGCTGTTAACAATACTATCATAATAAGATAAATTTTACCGTTTTTTATCATACTAACAATCTGACGTACGTAACCATTAGGTGGTCGGAAAAAAACTAATTATGCCAATTCCACAATGGAAAAT
>JAJSDS010000095.1 GCA_028580875.1 Nitrosotalea sp. | reverse complement strand
ATAGATTAAGATATTATCTGTATAAAGTAAAATATGTAAAAGAAATTTAGAGTGAGGATTCGCCGTGTTTTTTGGTTCCTATGTCTACCGCATCATCAAGATTGTAGACGAAGATCTTTCCTTCTCCTGCTGCCCCTGTACCTGCGTGAGTAGTTATTGCATCTATTACTTTAGGTAACTGACTCTCAGTGACAACTACATAGATGAGCGCATTCACATTGTGTGTAGCTTCAATACGTCCTCCTCTACCTGATGAAACCATTTCTCTTGGTCTTGCACCTCTGCCCTTGACATCTAAATACGTAAATCCGCTGATGTCAAGTTGTGTTAGTGCATTGAAGACTGCATCCAATTTTTCTTTTGGAAATATTGCCTCGATTTTTTTAAGGGTCATGATTCATTGCACATATGAAATGCTTTTATTAAAATCATTGCTTAAAATATTATCAAATAAAGAATAATATCATAAAAATATTGTTTTAGGATAAAATACCTTTTATAGATGAAATCCCACTCTTCAAAAGAATGACAGAATCCAAAGCTAGCTACAAGAAAGCAAAAATCGTTGGAAAAGTTCAAGACAAAATTAAGGAAGGAATTGAAAACTATCGTGCAGCAACTGATGCACCACCACGAGTAGATGTTTACGATGTAATTGAGCAAGTCTTTGCAGCAATTAATCCACAAGTAGCTGACGAAGGTAAGATCACAGTAGATGAGGTAAGTGGATGTTTAAGAAACGCATACCTTGATCGAAAGGATCCGTCTGAAAGCAATCACAAGCAGATGGTGTCAAAAATAATGCAAAAGAGCGCATTTTCCATCATGGAAAAACCAATTGATGGTCAACTTGATGCAGGTTCTAACGTAAAGATTGTCGGTAGAGCTGACAGAGTTGAGGATGAAGTAGTGATGCTCTTTAGAAGTTCAGAAAAATTACCTGAAATGCCATATCCGGCAGATTTCATACACCTGAACTCCTATCTGTTTATGTTTGACAAACCTGAAGGGGTGATTGTCTACTTTGATAGAGAAGGAAACGAAATGGAATTCAATGTTCCAAAGAGTGAGAGGCTCTTAAATGAAACAAAACGTAGAGCTAAAATTCTCAATACCTTGCTGACAAACAACATTGCTCCTGCAATCGAACCGTCTGAAAAATGCATGGAATGTCCTCACAATGAGAAATGTTACTATGCAAATGAAGACAAACAGAAATGGGGATTCTGGGCTCGTGGCAAGTGGCGTGAACTCAAATCAAAACCCTTCCTATAATCACACACTTTTTTCATTTTAATTTTATATTTTTAGCTAAAACTTATTTTATTTATTTTAATGATTCTGATTCGTCTGGATTTAGATACACACGCGTCTTGTATGGTGTTTCTGAATCTTTGTGGAAATAAAAGATCTTAATGCCATGTTCAAAAGGTTTCATTTCTATGGTATCTGTTGCTTGGATTGAGGTGTCTTCCTGTCTAACATGTTGGAACAATTCCTCCTTGGTCATCTTCATTATCTCTGCAATTCGCTTTCTTGTCATGCTTGTACAAAATAATCTATATGGCATAAATTTTCTCATTGAAAATTTGACCTTGCAATCTAAATTATATACAATACCTACTTGTTGGAATTGAAAGTGACTGATTCAAAGATAGACTGGTTTGAAGATTTCATAGGTCTTGGATACCATGTGTTTGATGTACGACCTACAGTGTATCTGATATTTGATAACAAGAAAACACTTGTCAAGACATGGAATCAGATTATAAAATATTGGCCAGACGATGAAATAGAAATGGCATTTGTTGAAGGAGAAACAAGCTATGAGTTTGTTTTATACTGCCAATCAAGAATATTGCAAAAAACAATTGTCTTTTTCAAATCTCTGAAAATCTCAGATCACTACAAGCAGTTTGTCGAAGAATACAATGGGTCTGTATCATTACAGATCGCAAACTATTCTCCAAAGAAGGGTGAGTATGCTCTGGAGATATTCAAGTTCAAAAAGAAGGTCATAGATGTAAAATTCCTAAAAAAACAAGACCATATGGAGGATTTTATTATTTTACAGGCACTAGAGAAGCTACGAACTGCCCAAGAAAAGAAATGACTCAATCTATGGTTTTTTGAGTTTTGATGTGATAAGACCTATCCAAAGGCTCCAGTCTAGATTTTTAAAAACTAGGGGCTGTCTGTAAGGGTAATTTGTCACTGTTTTTGTGATTCCAAAATCATACATTTTCTGCTTGCCTTTTTCTGTAAATGTTACGCGCAGGAAATTTACATTTCTTGTCGTTATACTTTTGACGTCAATTATTGTATCAAGAGGGATAATCCATGATTTTGGATTCTCTGTCAGATCTTCATCAAGATCTTGTTCGTTATAATCTGACAATTTTCCTATGCTTGCCTTATCGTCTGCAAAATATCTCTCTTTTTCTTTTCCTGTAATCCAAATGTAACGGGGAACAAAAATTACGTTTTTGTTTGTTAAAATTAAAATGCCTTCTTTGTTCTTGTGAAAAAACCCCCTTAATCCTAATGCTATTCCCCAAATCTGTGGAAGAGATGCAATAATACTTTCATCATCTTTGAGATTTTCTCTCATTGTTTGTCAGCATCTGTTGTGAATAAATCAATCTATCTAATCTGAGATGAAATACAAAAATGTGGTAAAGGGTTTACTATAGGCCGTGTTCGTGTTGACCTTCGTATCTAAAGCCATAGGTTCCCCAAGTTTTTCCTTTCTTGGCTAAATTATACCTGTGAGCTCTTTCACCGAAGTAAATTGCTATTGTCATTGCAAGAGTTACTCCGGTTGCAATGAAAATTTCTATTCCTGCTTCAGTCATGCTGAATTTAGTCTGCAAGTTGTATAATAATTTTATTTAGAATTTTTTCAAATTCTATGATACTAAAATTTTACAAAATCCGATACTCTATATCGATAATATCATAAAAAAAATATTTTAGGATAAAATGCCTTTTATAGATGCGAAACATCTCTATCGAAAGATGCTGGAGACAATTTCTAAATCGCCAATGCAGATAGTAACAAAACACAAATGGCCGGTAGTTTTTGTGCTCGCAGGCTTAATAGTCGGGTTATCCGGATTCACGGCAGTACAGGATGCACACGCTCAGTTTGGTCCGCTGGGAAATCTAGCAGATCCTAGCAAAACAAATGAGATTCACTGTGCAATGCCTATGACTCCACCGGGTAACGGAACTTTCGGTGGAAGCAATGCCCCATGTATAGACACAGGAGATACAACCTTCATGTACGCAGCAGCAGTCTTCGTCATGATCATGACTCCTGGTGGTGTCGGATTCTTGTATGGAGGTCTTACAAGAAGAAAACACTCACTCACTGTCATGCTACAGGCATTCATGGTCTACGCAATTGTCAGTGTTCAATGGGTAATCTTTGGATACTCGATAATGTTTGGTCCTTCTGCTGATCCAGTTGGATTTATCGGAAATCTTGACTGGGTAGGCTTGAATAATGTGTCGCACAACGCGCCAGCTGATGTTTACGCTCCAACTATTCCACACTTAGCCTATGTGATGTTCCAGCTCATGTTCGCTGCCATCACTCCTTCACTAGCTATAGCTGGTTATGCTGATAGGGTGAAGATGAGTGCGTTCTTGATACATATTGTATTATGGACTACGTTCATCTACGATGTAGCAGGACATGCAAACTGGTCTCTTGGAAGTCAGGGTACCGCACTTGGCTGGTTAGCCAAAATGGGTGCAGAAGACTTTGCGGGAGGAACAGTCATTCACATCACCTCAGGATTTGCAGGCTTAGCTACTGCAATGTTCTTGGGAAGAAGAATAGGATATGGAAAAGCACCATTTGAACCACACTCAATTCCGTTAATCATTTTGGGTGCATCATTACTTTGGTTTGGATGGTTTGGTTTCAACCCTGGTAGTGCAGGATTTGCAGGTTTCCTAGAAACACAAGCATTCCAGAACACCAACATTGCTACTGCGGTAGGAGCAATATGGTGGATGTTCTTAAGTTGGGCACATACAGGAAAGACTAGCGCCATAGGCGCAGTCAACGGAGCTGTTGCTGGACTCGTAGCAATTACGCCAGCCTCTGGTTTCATTGGAACATGGGCATCAATAATAGTAGGATTTGCATGCGCAACCGTATGCTTCTACTGTGTACTGATCAAGAACAGGGCAAGGATAGATGATGCTCTGGATACTTGGGGTGTACACGGAATGGGTGGTGTTGTCGGTGCATTACTTACAGGTGCATTCAGTGAAGTCAGAATCAATCCATATGGACACAATGGTCTCTTCTTTGGAAACCCAATGCAGTTTGTAATTAACAGCATGGGAGCAGGATTTGGTGCAGCTTGGTCATTTGGCCTAACTTACATCATTTGGAGAATCCAAGATGCAATTTGGCCAGGTGGAGTAAGAGTAACACCAAAAGAAGAAGAAGTCGGATTGGACATATCTCAAGTCGGCGAACACGCATACTCTGGATTCGCAGAGTAAACTATTCCCACCTTTTTCATTTTTATCTTCAAGTCTTGGTTGATTATGATTTTCTAAATTCAGAAACAGTAAATAGATGTCAATTTACAAACTTTGTAAATGGCAGACAAGTGGATAGTTTTTGTTGCATTACAATTTGTTAGTGCGTTTATTGGATTTGTATGGTGGGGCTTGCTTGATCCGCATCACAACTTTATGTTCTTGATGGTTGGTGGTTTCTTTTTCACACTTGGAGTATTCAGTGCCACACGTTGGGGCTTTGACAAATGGAGAAGCAAAAACAAACCCAGAAAACGTGAAAGAAGACAATAATTTTATTTCTGATTTTTTAATCAATATGGTATCTTTATATCAATCACAATTTGCACTACCTGTAGATCGTGTCATCACAGAAACCAAAATTTAGTAAAAAGAAACGTCTTGGAATATTTGCTATTATTACAATAATTGGAATATCTTATGCGTTTTACAACTCACAAATCAATTCTGGCTTTAAGCATTCCATGATGTTAAACTTTGATTCGTATCAAAATGGGACTGTTCCTGAAGGTTTTACAGAAGGATCAATTGACCCAAAGTTTTCTTGGATTATACGAGCGGAACCTAGTGCACCATCTCTACCAAATGTCATGGAAAGAGTATCTGTCAATGATTCATCTGACTATCACTATCAACTAATTCCAAATTCACCAACTGTTGATACTGAAAATGTTACAATGAATTTTAAAATTGTATCAGGTAACCAAGCCAAGTCTGCTGGTATGATTCTTAGGTTCATTGACACAAAACATTATTTTGTTTTGATGGCAGATTCGAACAACAACAGGCTCTCTTTATGCAAGAATACACCTGACTTTTTGATATGTAACTATGACAAGACTGTAACAATTAGCCCTGGGCAATGGCACACACTAAAGGCACTAGTCTCTTCTCAGGGAATTGCTGCATCTCTTGATGGTAATATCATCATACAAGCAAATGATCACAACTATCTATCTGGTCAAGTTGGAATGTGGACCAAAAAAGATACTGGTGCATACTTTGATGATTTCAAAATAGAATACTAATCAATATTTGGCAATATCTATCGATTGCACCAATCTGAAAAGTATGATTGTTGCATCTTGATAAAAGATGACTGTGGCAAAGAGTCCACTATTATGACACCTTGTACGTAAGGGTGCATGTTGTCAAAATATACAAACACTCCCTTTCTATCAAATTTGTGTGAAAATATTCCATGTGGTATAATTATTGTACTGGAAAACCAGCCATCTGGTCCACTCTGACCACTCCCGCTTGAAATCATGTGATCCTTGGTATCTTTGTTTGTCCATGTGAGAGTATCTCCTGTTGTTATGATTGTTTGACAGGGGCTGAAACAAGATCCTCTTGTTGGGCAACCTATGATGTATGCCTGTTTTTGATTTCTCTCTAGATCTGCATACGACAAGGGAATTGAAACTGTAATTAGTAAAAGGGTGAAAATTGTAAATATCCATGTTTTCCTTGTCATCATGTTTGCATATTATGACTGATTCTTATTAATCATGTTAAGAAATATGCGTTTTCTAACTATGAAACATTCTTTGCTATGATGAAATTCACTAACAATCAATGTTATAATAATACATCAAAATTTTTTGCAAAATTTACCGAAATTAAAATAGAAATCCTTTTTACTTGAAAGTAGAAACTGCAAGCAAACTCAGGTATTAATGACATGACCACAAATAACCAGAATGACAAATTTCTAAAGACACAACTGATACTTGCAGTTATACCTACATTTGTTACTCAGTTGATTGCATTTTATAGGATACAAAAGCTAATCAACGGAATAATAATTGAAATGATTATTTTTTTTGTAGACCTGGTAATTCAAATGAGTATCTCATGGCCGTTTGGAATGATAATTTCACTACCGATATCTATTCTAGTTCCACTTTACTATATTAGAAAGTGGACTTTGGAATTTAATAAAACAAAGTCTCAATTTTGATTTTTAATGGAAATATAGTTTTCACTACATAACTTAGAAAATGAAAAGAGAGGGGGTGATTGTTTTAAATCACTTGCCAAGGTCTTGTTGCGAATGTAATCGCGTATCCT
>JAJSDS010000094.1 GCA_028580875.1 Nitrosotalea sp. | reverse complement strand
ATTGCATATTCCTGGAGCCAAGGAAATTTACCTGATACAGAGTTTATCAATGGAATTGAATATTTGATAAAAAATGGCATAATTGATCTTGATACTAATTTTGTATCAAAGGTTACACAGGAGCGACTTGATCAAGCATCCGTACGAAACGAGACAAAAAAGTCTGTAGTGATAATTCCCGTCTTTACAGCATCTGCATATTCTGAACACGAGTTTTATTCTTATTATGAAGGTAAATGCGATTCAAGTTGTCTAACTTCAATAATCTATACACAAGTGCCGTTAGGATACACCGGAAGTGGAAAAGCAGTTGATGTTTTGGAATCTCTTGGATATTATATACTTACAGATGTTGACGTGGACAAGAACCCTGGCATTTTATCACACTATGATAAAGTGATTGTGCTTCACAATGAATACGTGACGCAAAATGAGTTTAATGCAATCACTACACACCCGCATGTGGTTTACCTCTATCCCAATGCACTGTATGGGAAAATAAGCGTGGATTATCGTACTAATACGATGACTTTACTTCGTGGCCATAATTACCCAGATCCCAGTATAAGAAATGGCTTTGATTGGAAATTTGACAACTCGCAATTTGAGTATGATGCACAATGTAGTAACTGGAAGTTTCATAATATTTCAAACGGGATAATGCTTGACTGTTATCCTGAGAATCACTTGGTGGGTAACACCAAGTTACTCAAGGCAATAAAAGATTACTAGGATTGCATATTGCCAATCTTTGAATTCTGACTTGCATCCTAACATAATAATATGAGCTCCAAACGGAATATTTCAATGAAAGTTCTAGTTGATGAGATGTATGATGGGTTTGATATAAAACTCAAAGAATTTGGCTATGACGCGTTTAGCGTAAAAAAACTCATCGCAGAAGGAAAGAAACTATCAAGTGACTATTCTGTAATAAAATATGCTCACGAAAACGGAATGATTGTTGTAACAGAGGACGTGGAAATTGGAAATGCATGCAAAGAAAATGATATTCGATGTGTACTGCTTGACAGTGAAACAATATTTCAAATAATATTGGAAGAGCTAAGCAAGTATAAGGAACGCTAGTTACTTTCTGTCTTACCAATTTTTTTCTTGGCAATTATGATTATTATTATGATTATTCCTACAATTACCGCACCGTCAATATAGTCTGAATAGTGTCTAATCTTTGTCCACTGGTCCCCCAGTGTCATTCCAACATAAGTTAACATCGTACTCCATATTACAGAGCCCGCAAATGTATAAACCGAGAATTTTTTTAAATTCATTTTTGCAACTCCTGCTGGTAATGAAATGTATGTTCGAATTGCGGGCAATAATCTGCTTACAAATGTGGACCTGTCTCCATATTTTTTAAAATATGACTCGGTCCATTCTAGGTGTGATTTTTTCAAGAGAACATATTTTCCATATTTTACAATAAACTCGCGGCCAAGCTTTACTCCTATGAAATATGCTATGAGGGAACCAACTAGGTTTCCCACAGAACCTGCAAGTATTATCAAAACTGGATTGAGTTTTCCAGTTGATGCCAAGTATCCTGAAAATGGCATGATGACCTCACTTGGGATTGGTATGAGTGCACTTTCTGCTACCATGAGGAAAAATATTCCTGCGTATCCTGTGTTTGATATTGTCTGGATTACGAAATTTGCTAAATTACTTATGATGTCTAAAGCGACCATGTTTACTCATAGGCCTCGTTGTTTTGTTCCAAGTCTGGGTACCTTACCACATTCCGCCGGTACTGGTTCCAGGCTCATCAAAGTTTCTCTGTGGGGCGTGCTTGTGTGCCTTTTTCATGTGTCTATCAAGTCTTACTGGGTCGTGTAGCTCAAGACCACATTCTTTGCACTTTGTTCCGGCTGGTTCTTCTTTTTTCTTGAAAAGCCCCATGTCCCAGATTATCTACTTTGAGATAATATTTCTTACGGCAAAATTTGGTATGGCGTATTTATGAAAATTGAAAAGGCTCTGCGTAGAGAGAACCTACGCAGAATAGCAACCAGACGGAATTTGGTATGCTATGAAAAGTCATGGATATGTTATATTGATAAGTTTTTACTTTGTACATTTTATCAAGGCATATTCAATTGTGTGATCCGCCGCTGCCTGTTTCATCTTTAGCATTGATTTGAATAATATTTTTTCCACATATGACGGGTATCTCTTTAGGATCTCAGATCTTAGAAATTGGCGATTTTTCACATAATAGTCTGCCAAGGGCAAGTAAACGTTTTCTCCAATAAATCTGATCTCTGTTATCTTGAATCCTGCATCTTGGATGGTTTTCTTGACGGTTTGAATATCATAGTGCTCAGAAGACCAAGTAAACTTGAGTATGCCTATTTTTGTAATGCTCATCTTTGATGGTTTGGCAAGTACGGGCACTGCAAGTATGACCTTGCCATCTTTTTTTAGGATACGTTTTGCTTCTGATATGAAATGGTGAATTGGTTTAAAGTGCTGTGCTGATTCTAACGCAATTATCTTGTCACATGACTCGTCTGATATTGGAATCTTTACTGCAGTTGAATTTAACAAGTTAATCCCATTTGTGCGTGCCTGATTGTTTGCAGATTTTAGCTGGTTAGAGTTTATGTTGATGCACGTAATAGAAACAGTTGGATATTTTTTCTTCCAAAAAAACGCAGGCTCTGAAAAACCACTTCCAACATCAAGTACACATGTTGCTTCCTCTAGATGTATCATGTTTGCCACAATGTCGCAAAGATTTGTCTGAGCCTCTATGGGATTTTTTGTGGTATCGTCCCAGTATCCAAAGTTAAGAAAGTTTCCTCCAGTTGATACCTGCATAAGTCCTGAAAGATAGTTGTATAGATTGACGACATCGTTTTCACCACGTCGCAATGTCCATAGGATGACATCCATGGGATTAGGATTGTTCAATATGGAAAATGTTCCAGTGCGGGTCTATTAAGATATGAATTTGCGTGTATCTTGAACCATTGATCTTTTTATTCTGCCCTGTCAAAACAAAGCATATCATGGAAAAATGCGATTCCAGAACCCGTGCATACAAGAATGGCAAGACATTTGATCAGTGCCGCGATATTGCAAAGGAATTGTCATTGAAACTAGAAGAAAAGATAAACCGAGAAGGCCAGGTGGGCTGGGATTCTATTTTGCAGACTGCGGGTCATGATGAGTTGGTGTACAAACTCACCCTGAAATATCTCAGACAAGATGGTTACGATATTGGGGACTGGAAAAAACCGCGTGTGGCAAAGACTATTGCTTAGGCTCTACTGCACAACTCTCATTTTGTGACCTGATCTTTTTGGCCATTATGATTGGCGTTACTAAAAGAACGGGAATTGAAACTGCGATAAAGATTGTCTGAATCTGGGCCTCAAAGCTTGTCAGAAACAATGTAAATGTTGTAGCTCCTGCACCAAAGCCAAAGAGCATGGTAAAGATTGTACCTGCACATGTTGGACATCCTACAAAAAGTCCGGTAACTGCACCAAACGCACCAAGTTTTCCACCGCTTTTTGCAATTGTAAATACTGTTGAAGATATTGCAAAATTCAGACCAACCAAAAATGATACTGTAACAAGCAATAATAGATTCAACGGAATTATCTGTAGTCCTATGTGCTCTGTGAAAAATGCAAAAATCATTGGCATGTATCCTGGAAGATCACAGCATGGTGATAGCTCTACATGTGGAGGCTTTGGAAATCCATAATCTGTTGCGTTAATGTCTGGCTTGTAAATTATTATTCCTGAAGTGAATGCAAAAAATATTCCATATCCGATTGCGCTAATGATGAAAATCTGTTTTGCTCTTTTGTTATTTATGGCGTTTGCGATGATTGATGATGTGGTGGAATCTGAATGAATTATTTTTGTCTTGTACAACTTGTACAGGCCCCATCCAATTGATCCAAATGATGCAAGCAATACTAGGTATGTAGCAACTGCAAGTCTCTGCAAGGCAGGCATCGCAGCAGGTGTGATTATCAAACTATCGTTTTTTGCATATGCTAAAAATGATACAACAATTGCTAGAAAACCAACCAATATGAGTGCAAGATATGAACGTCCAATCGTTTTTTCCACCTGTGCCAAGTTTTCTTGCTGACATTAAATTCTATCTCAGATTTTCTCCAAAGTGTTTATCTTGGATAATTCATAATTATTCTAATAATGAAGATTGACGAGCCTCAAGATTCTGACTATGCAGAGACCAAGATAACATATGTTGGATTTGTTGATCCCTATGGCGTAGAGGGACTCTTGATATTAAGATCAAATGACGGAAAAGAGTTCCACATGCGTGCCTTTTCAGGCGAGGTTGCAAGACATATCACTAATTTCACAGAGGGCCAAAGAGGGGCAATTCCTACCATATACAACATGGTAGAAGAGATTGCAGAGCTCAACGAGCTCGTCCTTGTCAAGATAAAGGTCTATGAAAGCGGGAGTGTTTTGCGTGCCAATGTCTATTTCACAGGCAAACATGATTTGGTAATGCGCAATTATAGGGCATCTGATGCAATAGCGCTTGCAACCTTTTACAATATTCCAATCTTGGTTAGAAAAAACCTGTTAAAAGAAAAAATGGAAGCCTAGGTCAATACCTGATCCAGTTTTCCTTCTTGCTGGGCAATTCTCAATTCCATTGCAATTCTGCGTCCTACTCCAAAAGTCTCGCCATACTTGTATTTTGTATATGGACTTGTTGTGGCAAGAATTGGGTTTCCTGGAACTCGCAGTGACACATCGTACACTACAATGTCTAGTTCACGTGTTATCACACTCTGCAAAGAAAATGGACCGATGATTCCTGGAGCATATTCTTTTTTGACCGCATTGACAAACTTGTCTCCAATGTCAATGACTTTTTCAAGAAGTGATTCTCGGATACTTGCAGGTGTGTGACCAACCTCAATATTTTGTAGTTCAATGTTTGTCTCAAGTTGCTGTCTTGCAGGCAATGATACAAAATCATGAAGGTTTGTCTGCAGCCTTCTTTCTATTCCAAGAAAATCTACTTCTTTTGAAATTGGTGTGTGGAAATAATTGAAATTAAAATAAGTTCCTACCACAAACTCCTCAATGCTTGCAGTCTTTAATGCGTCCCTTGAGATTAGTCCCTGTCTTATCTTGCTTTCTGTCTTTTCCTTGTATTCTGCATATGATGATACATTGAAAAATGCTCTTTCGAGCTTGCGCTTTTTTTCCTGAACTTTTACTATGACTGGTCTGTCGATATCTTTTGGATTCTTGAACAGTTTTGGAAATCGCACCTTTGCTTTTTGCAGCAAATAGTATTGATTTTTCTTGTTAGCGCGCTCCTCTGCCTGAAATAGTGCCCTGTTTCCAAACAGTGGCACCTTGAACTTGTTTTCAACACCGTCATACCCAAGATATGCTGTAAGTGCTCTGTGTGGAACGACAATTGTACTAGAATCTCGCAGTCTTGCCTGGATCTTGGGAGATAACATGTCTTGGAATTTTTTTACTATGATGATTTCATCGGCCAATCTTGAGAATCTCTTGTATGGAACTTCTCTTCCTCTTTGGCAGACTACAACAGTCTTGAAATTCTCATCTTTTGCCCCGTCCATTATCTCAAGGGCAGAATGGCTGCCAAGTGTGCCAATGACAGGCTCTGAATACTTGCTTACAATGTCTGCAATCTCAGATTTTTTTATCACGCCGTATCTATTTTACTTGGGTAAAAAAGCGTTATCCAAAGCAAACCTAATTCTTACTAAAACATCTGTAGTAACTATAATGTGAAAATTAGATTAGAGTATCAAAAATTTACTTGAGATCTTCTTTGTCCTTAAAGTCCTTGAGTTCTTTTTCTGATTCAATTCTGCCTTTCTCAAACTCGCCTTTTGCCTTTCCAAAAGTTCTTGCAAGTTCAGGGATCTTTTTTGCACCAAAAATTAAAACCCCTATGACTACTACAGCAATTATTACATTCTCGTATGCCATTAGTGGCTTAAATGCGGCAGATCAAGATTTAAGTGTTGCAATATTTTTTGCCTGTTTTTCTGAGACTGCCATGCCTATGAGATATAATACAATCATGGGGCCTGCAACAAACCACATGGTGACTCCACTTCCATCGGGAGTTATGGCAGCACCCAAGATGACCATTGCGATTATGGCATATCGTATGTTGTTTCTCCAGAATTTTGGATCAATCAATCCTGATGCAGTAAGTGCGTACATTATCAACGGCAACTGGAATGATATCCCAAATGCAAGGATGAACTGGAGTACAAACGTGATAAAGTCCATTATGTTCAAAAGCGTAAGCAGGCCTGCCGATTCACCATATTTGTATAGAAATTCCAAGATGTATGGTGTTACAAAAAAATATGAAAACAGACCGCCTATTGCAAAAAGAACAATTGCAGGAATTGTTATGTTTCTAATTATCTGGATCTCTTTTCTGTGCAATGCTGGTGCCAAAAATCCTACAAACTCTTTGACTATGATTGGCATTGCAAATACCATGCCAAGAAGTATTGCTATGTAAAACTGGGAGAAAAATGCCTGACCTGGAGCTGTTTGGATGAGCTGTACGGTTGATGGAAGCAAATGGTGCTTCATTGATACGGTTACCTGAGCTGCCATGTTGTCAAATGGACTAAATGTTGGATAGTACAACCTGATGCCATTGTATAC
>JAJSDS010000093.1 GCA_028580875.1 Nitrosotalea sp. | reverse complement strand
TGGATAGTATGATTGGAATCTGCAACCGCATGCTATCTTTCCAAGACTTGTAGACTGGAAACCTTGAGCTAGCATTACATGTTCATCTTTTGGAATTGCGTGCAGTTGATGTCTGAACTTAGAATATTTTACAGTGGAAAAATTGTAAGCATAGTTTGCCGCAGTTTTATTCATCTCTGCAATCTCTGCTTTTCTTGAAAATATCGACCCCACAGATTTTAGCAATGTTTCAGGCGGCAGTCCAAGCAACCCAATAGATATAGAAACAGCAAGTACGTTTTGCATACGAAACATGCCGCGTATTTTTGGATTTTTGGTCTCTTCGGATAAGTTTGCCAGAATTTCTTTGAACGATACTGGATAGAGGACTATTCCTTTTTCCCTAGCGTCATCAAGCAATCCCTGTATGGTCAACGGCTTGTTTTTTGACAAGAGGTATTTTTTGAGACGCTCCTTGAATTGGATATCAAGAGTTGGAACCTCATCTACTTTTACTGCAGACAAGTCAGACTCGTATACAATTCCACCATCATTGAATACTTCCTCAGCATGACGAAATATTGTTTCAGCATCAAAGCCCACAAGCATTGTAATTCCACTAACATTAGATCTGATTGTTTTGTCAGAGACTCGAACTCCAAAGTAACTATGTTCACCTTTGATATTGGAATAGTATTCCCTTTTTCCAAATACCTTCAGGCCGCAACCGGCACATGCCCCAGCAAAAATGTTTGCAGCAGTCTCAACACCCCCACCTTGAGGACCGCCAATAACCCAAGTTAGATCAATAGAGGACATGTGGAATCTAGACGCTCGTCAAATATTAATAGTGCTATAGATGTCAATACAAAATTTATCCGCCAGTGGCAGCATCAAACAGAGCACATTCACATTTATCGCGCTCACCACAAAACGGACAAACACAAACACATTTTTCGATAGGATTTCTACATTGCACACAAATAGCAAATTCGTCTTTGTGTTTCAATTGTATTTACTACTAGGATTAATTATAAATGAGTTGTTGTAAGAACCAAATCTCCTGCGGCAGGTTCATCTCAGCCTAGATAGCCAGTCATCAGTATACGCTTAAAATTATCATGATATCTAATAAAATAGTTGAAAGTCTTACTTACACGAAAACTTCATGATTTTGCCTTAAAGGAACTCAAAAGAAAATACGATGTCGAGACATATACAGGCAAGGTTCCGATGCCAAAAAAAATACTGATATCAAAAATCAAGGACAAGGACGGTTTGATCTGTTACCCCTATGACACTATAGACTCTAGTGTAATTAACGCAGGTACAAGGCTCAAGGCAATTTCCACATACAGTGTAGGTTATGATCACATTGACATCAAGACCGCCTCACAAAGAGGCATCGTAGTAGGCTATACACCAGAGGTATTGACACGTGCTACAGCAGATCTTACTATGGCTTTGATGTTGGCACTTTTCAGAAGAATTCCCGAGGGAAACAAACTGATTCAAGATAACAAGTGGAAGACAATCTTTGGACCTTACGAGTTTCTTGGAACTGATCTGTACCAAAAGACTTTGGGCATACTAGGAATGGGAAGAATAGGTAAGGCAGTAGCAAAAAGAGCAGCAGGCTTTGAGATGAAAGTCATTTACCACAACAGAACTAGGTTGTCAAAAAAAGAGGAAGAGCGACTCGGAGTGCAATATGTATCACTAGATAGTCTTTTTAGAGCAAGTGATGTTGTAAGTATCCACTCTCCGCACACACCACAGACAAATGAAATTGTAAACTTGAAACTAATTAAAAAAATGAAAAAAACTTCATTTTTGATCAACACGTCTCGTGGAAAGATAATAAATGAAAAAGATCTTGTTACTGCACTAAAAAGAAAAATGATTGCAGGCGCAGCTCTTGATGTATTTCAAAAAGAACCAATTAATTCAGACAATCCAATTGTGAAACTAGATAATGTAATTTTGATGCCTCACAGTGGAAGTGCAACAGTGGAAACAAGAAAGATGATGGCAGAAATTGCAGTAAAAAATCTAGTGCTCTCACTTGCCGGAAAAAAACCAATTTACCAAGTCATGATATAATGATATGATTTGCAAATCAGAGTTGGATAAGATCATTAGGATCCGATTTGATGCAACTGGTTCCCACTGGTTTTAGTCCAGTAAAATTAATTGCCCCTTGTGGAACTTTTCCTTCCTTTTGTAATGATTCCAGTTTTCCAATAAATGCAGTTTTGTGTATGTCGCATGTGACTCCAACCATGTATTCCCCGTCATCTGATTTTATAGAGATTACAAATTCAGGAGGCATTATACAATCACGGCCTGCCTTTCGTATGGAGCAACGCTCTGGAAACATATGATCTGTTTCTTATTTTAGAATATTAATCTTGATTATAGCAAACCAGCAGCTGACTGGAACCAAAGAATCCTAGTCTTGTATAACTGCATCAAAGTCCCATACAGAATCAGTTTTTCGTATAGCATACTGTAAAAACCCCTTTTCCTGAAGGGATTTTACAACATAGGCAGAATATGCAGGTGCTCCTGTAGCTCCAGGAGAGTTGTAATTTAGAATATGGTATGAATTTTTTCCTTCAAGTTCTAGTACGTCTGGTAGAAACTTTCCTTCAGGAGTTATAATAGGAGTTCGAATTCCAGCAGTTCCGCGCTCTGAAAAAAAGTCAGGTTTTATTTTTGGCATGAATTTTTGTACACGTTCTATCATGGCAACTTTTGACAAGGAACTTAGCCATTCCTTTGCAATCAAATTCAGAAATTCTGGATTAAGGAGTAGTTTTCTTGTGCTGCCTGTAACCACGTCTGCGAGTTTTGAGATAAAAGTTTCAACATCACCCACATAACCCGAGTAGGTTTCAGGACTTGCCACAGGCACTGCGTTTGGACCAACTTCACTTTTCCCATCAGATCGTATAATCCAGTGCGGATCAAGGAATGGAAAATCAGGATAGTTTGGAACAGAATAAACATTAGTCTTGACCAGATTTGCATATTGCTCACGGGCAATCCAATATTCTCCCCTAAAATGAAGACTAGAGTATTCTGTTGCAAGACCAAATTTTTTTGCAACATCAAGTGAATAACCACCAGAGCAGTTTATGACAAATTTTGAATGAAGTTTTTCTTTATTTTCAAATCCAAGCAATGAAGAATCACCAATGTTCTCAACTGATTCCAGTTTTCTGTTTAACAAAAATTTGGTTCCATTTTTTTGAGATTCTTCTTTTAGTTTTCGAGTATATTTCCCGTAATCTACCACCGTATCTGTTTTGCAGTGAATTGCAGAGTGACATTGAATGTTTGGTTCTTTTTTTGCAACCTCGTTGCCATCCAAGAGCACAAGATCTTTTTCAGACATGCCATTTTTTGGGCCCCAGGCCATGTATTTTTCAAGAATTTTGTGTTGAGATTCATCAAGGGCAACCTCAATTGTACCAACCATATTCCAAGGCAGTCCATTTTTTGTAGCAAATGTTTTCCACATGTCATGTGAGAGAAATGCGGCTTTTGCAAGTTTGCCTTTTTTCTCAGGATTTAGGTAAAAAGGAGAGTGAACCACGCCTGTATTTCTGCTGCTTGTGTGCATCCCAACATCTGGCTCTTTCTCAACTACTGCAATTTTGATGTCATACAGGCTTGAAAGCCAGTAAGAAATCGAGGTTCCAAGCAATCCCCCTCCAATGATAACAACATCGAATTCATCCAACACAATTAGGTCAGAAGA
Organism: Nitrosotalea sp.; assembly: GCA_028580875.1. Lineage (GTDB taxonomy): Archaea > Thermoproteota > Nitrososphaeria > Nitrososphaerales > Nitrosopumilaceae > Nitrosotalea. Next base: position 2,956 of record JAJSDS010000093.1, on the reverse strand, counting down.
CGTTTCATTTAATGGATTAGCCAGTAGAACGCATGGCATCTAAAACTTTGTACAGAACTATAGCATTATTATGCAGTTCATCTTTTGCAGAAAAAACCAATGTGACGGTCTCGTGCTCTTTTTGAAGATTTTTAATTACATCTAGTAATGACTTGTTTTTCTTTAATTCTTCGTGGTACTTTTTCTGAAATGATTCCCATTTTTTGGATCGTGTGAAAACCATTTTCGCAGACTGTCAGTTGGCGCTATTTCTTTTAGCCACAAATCTATCTTTGCACTGGATTTTGACACTCCACGTGGCCACAGCCTATCAATTAGGATTCTAAATCCGTCATCAGGAGAATATTTTTCATAGATTCGTTTTGTCTTTATCATCAGAACCACACTTGGTAGAATATCATCACGGTATCATCACTGCCAGGTTATTTTTAAAAATACTAGAGAGCCTACCAGTTGGACAACTCTAACCAGTAATACAAACGGCAAGAGCTCGGCTTGGTAGAGGTTGAACATGGCAAAGTATGTGTACACATTGATGGCATTATCCAAAAACAACATAGACACAAAGAATATCATTCCCAAGTGCACTTGAGATTTTGTCTTTGAGTGCATCTTTGCAAATGTTGCAATCAAGATGCTAAAGACTGCCATGTTTGCTATTGCCACTATAGCACAGTATGGAATTATTGTGGTCATTTCAGATAAACTCCTTTGCGTTCATGTTTTCCCTTGGATAAATTCAATACAAGATCATCAAATGCTGCCATATTTACCTCAAGTAGAGAAGACAGGAAATAATTTGTACCATATTTTTGGCCAAGATGAGATACTAGGTTATTTTTTTCAAGAACGTTGAGGTGATGCTGTGTTGCCCTATAGTTTAGGCCAAGTTCTTTTGTCAATTGATGTGCGTTTAGTTGAGATTTTTTTAATGCAAAAACAATACGTATTCTGTTTTGCCCACCCCTTGATGCAGCAAAGACCATCCACAGTAGGTGCTTTACATGTGAAAGGTCTGGTTTGACCAGATTTTCGGCGTTGTTTGGCATGAAATAACCATTTCGCAATGAGGAATCATCGTAAGAATGCATTATGACGGCATTTTGACGTGATAACATAAATACATTTTTCAAGATTGCGTACAAATTCTATAGAACACCTTTCTTTGATCTTGAAGTTATTTGGTCGTATGTCTCAATGTTAGCATCAAAGAAATTGGAAGGAAAATAGTTGGCGCCATATTTGTCTCCAACTTTTGCAATCAGATTATTTTTTTCTAGAACTTCAATGTGATGTTGTATTGCCCTATAGTTTAATCCCAACTCATTTGCAAGTTGGTTTATGTTTTTTGGTAAGGTTTTCAATGATTCCATAATTCTTATCCTACTGTCCCCTCCTCGGGATCCTACAAATATATAAAAAAGAAGATTTTTTGCATATGGAAGATTTACCATTTATGATCAATCATGGTATAACAGCAAATTAAAAGAATGCTCTCATCATACAGACATGAAATTGCAAATAGAAAATTTTGCCTGTCAATAAAAAAAGAAGATTAGGAGACGTTTATTGTTCCGCGCATGTGCGTGTGAATCAAACAAATGTATTCGTATGATCCAGGTTTATTGAACGTGAAACTAAACGACTTTCCAGATTTGATCATTCCGCTGTCAAAGATTCCATCTGCATCAGTAGTTCCGGGCTTGACTGATGTTACAGTATGCGTGTTTCCATCAGTGTTCACAAAAGTTACAGTTGTACCTGACTTGATGTTAAGTACATCTGGTGTGAAAAATGGTGATTCCAGACCATCGATGTAGACTGTATTTGCTGGCGGGTTGGCACTAGCATCAGCGGTTTCAGATGTTGCCATATTTCCAGTTGGTTCTGAGACAAATACGTTAAACGTGGTGTTTGCCCTTCCCCACATGTAGTTTGAAAGTGGACTTGGCTGAAGGTTCACAGTTATGACGTACGGTCCAGAACTTGGAAAGATCTCAGTTAAGGTCATCACACCTGTGTGGCCATGAACTGCTCCATCCATTGTCATTGCTCCTTCAACTGCAGCAGATTGTGCTACAATGTAACCTCCTGTAGATACAGTAACTTGTGTGTCTGGATGTGTAATCATGGAATCATCCTGTGCCTTTGTTGCTGTGAAAACAAACGTAACTGGCTGCCCTGTCACAATCTTCTTCGAAGTGGTGCTCATCTCAAAATTGACTGAAGTTCCAGGGACTGTTCCTTGTAACGTGTGTTTTTCATCTATTGCCTGCACATAGACTGGGAATTCAAATGTTCTAGAACCAAAATCATTTTCCGGATCTTTTGCAAAACCTTTTGGACTGCCAGACAACATCGTGTGTGTCCTTCCCTGTGGCTCTACTTCAAGCCCCATCATTTGACTTCCAATTGATGATGTGGTAAGGTATACAATACTTTCACCTGCTGTTGGAAAAACTACGTTAAAGCCCATGTTTCCGGTATGTGAGTGCCCAGTTGTTGTCTTGTATACGATGTTGCCATCTGGATCCTTTACTGTTATTGCCCAATCAACATGACTTAGCTTTGCCCCAGATTGTGAGTTTTTCACATGCATCTGAATTGATGCCAGTTTGTTTGTTTGGATTATCGGAGTTGCAACAAAGTCTACTGTTACATTATCAGATGTCTTTGAGAGCGGAGCATTCTGTGTATCATTGTCTTGCATTCCATTTGTTTGATCAGAGTCCATCGAACTGTCTTGTCCTGCCATCATCTTTGTCATATCATGAGGCGGACTAGTCGGCGGGTTATCTGCAGATATCGTACTTGCTTGTGTTTGTGCCTGAGCTTGTATCTTGTTATTTTGTGGTACAAACTCTAGCGGCAAAATTATTGCTGCAAGTGCAATGGCTGCAATCAATGATGTTACGAGAATTAGATTTCTCCGCATGAAAGCATTTCATTGCAAAAA
>JAJSDS010000092.1 GCA_028580875.1 Nitrosotalea sp. | reverse complement strand
GCATGGTTTAAAAAACTGGTGTAGAATTCTTCTAGTTCTACATCATTACTGCACATCTATTGTAGCACTCATTGGTGGCGCCAATGAGTTTGGATTGTCAAGGCTGTCCCAGACAAAGATCTGAGCAGTATATGTGCCAGGGGCAGTTGGAATCCATGACTGCCCTGGATTGAGAGATTGGTCAATGTCAAGGGTACCTGTTATCCACGAAAGCGATTGCGTCACAGCGTTGCTATCTTCTATCTGTACAATGTATGCAAATGGCATAACACAGTCCTGTCCGTTGGCCAGATCAGTAGTAATTTGTATCTGTTGTCCTACTTTGACTGCGCCTACAATTGCATTTCCATATGGATCTACTATTCTCGGGTTATTTGCAGGCATGCCCCGAATAGACAGAGATGGAGAGAAAGTTTGTGGATTACATCCAGGGCCAATGTAACTAAATGTTGTTTGGTTCTTGGCTCCTGCATAACTTGCAATTATGAAAAAATTTCCAGACGGGACGGTTTTGAGTCTAAGTGGCAAGATCTGCAAATAGCTTCCATTAGCACTTGGCTCAAGTGCTACCAATTCCGGATGTGGATAACTGGGATGCAGAATTTCAATAGATATTAGCTGGTGTGGTACAACCTGATTGACTTGGCCTGAAATTGTGTAGTAATCTCCATAATGGTATAAAATTTTGTCAGTTGAAATTGTCAATGATTCAGGTATCGAATACACGTAATTAGGCGAAATAAAAAAACATGCCAAAATTGAAATGATAAAAGTGAAAAGGATTAGAGTTTTCATTTCCCAGATTATATTTTCTCCCCATGAAAGTGGACACGTACATCTGATCTGAACAAGTCTAGAATGACAAGCGCTGGAATAAACAGTGAAATCACCATGCCCCAGCCTTGTTGAAGACTAAAAACACACAAACCCAATTGAACAAACATTATACCAACACATAGTTTCCAAGACCAATGTCTTCTAGCCCATATGCCACAGGTAGCAATAGTTGACGCTACTGCAAATAGTCCTACAACTACAACATCTACGACATGCCGTAGGAATCCATTGGTGTTTCCGAAATATTCCAGAGCAGAATCAGTGGTGTACAAGTTAGGATTTTCTACAATAAAAAAGATATTTCCAATAATATTGAAAATTGATTCGTATGACTGATCATGATGTATTGTATTAATTGATATTAGTACCATAGAAATGAGAAATATCATTGAAAACACGGTAAAAAATATTCTTGCCGCAGAAATTCCAGATAGTGTTTTTGCCTCGGATCTTTTTGAAAAATACGTTATCAAAAAACCAGTTATAACAAACACGGTTAGTATCACAACAAGAACAACTGTGCTGTCAGATTCTGTAGACGGTACCATGTAGGAAGCAGTTGGACTAGTCATTTGCACATTTGACGAGCTGTATGCTTGCACATCTGATGTAATCACTTTTGTAAGTTGTACATCTTCAGTCACTATAATTTGCGACAAGATATCACCATGAGAGTTTTGAAGGTTAAATACCACCTCAACATACCTCCATGTTGCATTACATGCTTGATCATCAATGATGAAATACTTGTATGTATGATCAAAACTGTACTGATACCCAGCCACTTTGGATTTTAATTCTTGAGAGTTTTTTGCCAAGTCAATTGCCTTGTTTTCATCATATGTAGCAGATTGTCTTTTTTCAGAGTCCATGATTTTGTTGACGCATTCATCATTTGTCACAGATGCAAGTGGGTTTGAGAGGTCAGCGTGGATAGGCATAATGCAATTTACTAGCATTAAAATTCCAACTATCATTCCAAGGTATAGAGTCTTCATTTTCTAATCCATTTTGAAAACAGCTTTTGTGTAAAATGCCTTTGTGAAATTATCTATTTTATTTTCAAGAAAACATGACTGGGTCTGGTTTGAAATCACATGTGCACTTTTAGGGAAATCTACCTTGGTTTCAAACAAAGATACAAAGTTTACAGTGTACACGCCACTTGAATCAGGAAGTATTCCTCTTCCACCGCTGTAAACAAAGACTACTGGATTGTCTTTTTTTATTGGAAGTGAGAATGGATGACCTCCCTCTCCTCTGATTTGTCCCGTGGAACCACATATTGCAGAATAGAGACGTAATTCTTGAGTAATTCCAAAGTTTTCAGGCATATGAGATTTATCAATTACATCGTTGCCATGTTCGTCCACAACCCCAGATTGGAGTGGATATGACGGCGGTATGAAATCCCAGGTTATTCCACGGTTGTCACCATTATACCCAATAGGTATGAAATTCCAATCCATTACCGAATCAAGTGATTCTGCATGGTTTATGACTTCGGTAACAGTTACTGGAACAAGTCCATTACCTTCATGCATCTTGTCATGTATTACAAGAACATCTTGAATTTTTTTGCTTGCAGTTTCTGCAACGTCATCAACACCATAAACCCAACCATTTGATAATAGTCTTGGAAGATGCACATGTCTGACACATGCAGGAGATTTTTGTGAATTTATCACAAGCTCAAGTCCGTCTTGACATTTGACATTTTGAGATGCAATACCAATATTCAACTGCTTTAATGGAGGGGGTTTTGCAGTAGCATCAATCAGATCATAACTATTGATATTGACAACCTTTCCAAAGGTTGTACCGTTATCATGACTTGAAACAAAAAATATTTCATTGCCGTTGTCTTGAGTATCAGCTGTCACGTATACGTCATTTCCAGAAACAGTAACTTGTGGATCATACATGTCATGTGGAGAAGAATTTAGCTTGTTAAGATCTATTGGAGTGTCAAAGGTCTTTGCTCCATCTGAACTCTTTTTGAAAAACACTCCTGATATGTCAAAGACAGGGTTTGCCATTCCAGGATACAGAAAATACACGTTTTGTCCTGGACCAAGTACAATTCCACTTTGTTCTAGGCCGTAATACATTGGTATAACATCAGTTAGTTTCTGTTCAGGACCAAAGGTATTACCACCATCAGAGCTTGTACGCAATAATTGGTATTGCGTTTGTACGGGTCCTTGGTGTATTTCTTCCCATGAAACATGTACTGTATCACCATTGGCTTCAAGAAATGGTACATAATACATCTCAGTATCTGGCTTGTTTATGTTCAGTTTTACCAGATTGCCAAATGTTTTGCCATAATCATTACTTTTGACAAGTTCCAAGTCTTTGAAAGAATTATCATAATAATCCCTCCAAATTACATAGACGTAATTTTTGTTCAACACCACCTGTGGAGTAACATGAGAATTCTTATTATTACTTAGAATAACTGCTTGACTAAAAGTATCTCCTGCGTCTGTGCTTTCTCTATACAACAAATCGTCAGAATTTGATATATTATAGTCTGCTTCTGATACAACATAGACATTTTTTCCCATAGCGGCAGTTGAGAGAAAGATGTTAGAGTAGATTCCTTTTCCTTGGGAAATAATGATGGGTTTTCCAAAGCTAGTTGCGTTGTCATGGCTTGCCCTAAAAACAATACTGCCTTCTTGAGAGGCGCTGTTGTAACAGTTGAAAAAAATATACACATATGACCCTGTGGCCTGAAGTCCTGTGACTGAATTACAAAGCATATTTTTATCACTCAACATGATGGTCGGCTCAAATGTATTTCCATAATCAGTACTCTTTTTCAAAAATATACCATGATTGTTTCCATCACCAGCATCCCATGCAACATACACATTGTTTTCAGATGATACTATTTTTCTCTGGTTTGCTATTCCTGCATCATCTGCTAGTTTTATTGTTTTTCCAAATGAAATACCAGAATCGTTGCTTTTTGTAAACATGACAGAAAATTTACCATTTAAGACTTCATCCCATATTACGTAGATATGATTTCCAGAAGCAATTGTTTGTGAAAATCTTGTAGTAGTATAAGCAAAAGACTGGTTTGGCAACAACATAACAACAAGCAAGACCAAAATCATACAGATCACGTATTCTCTCATTTTGTACCTGTACTGGATATGCATGCTTTAAAAAACTGGTGTAGAATTCTTTTAGTTTTAGTATGGATGTGTATCTAGTAAATTCTCGCACAATACTGTCCAGAATTTTCCTTACGTCTTAGATCAACTTAGTTAGGATATACTCCCATCTGAATAACTGTCATTATATCATCATATTTGCCATCTATGACTGAAAGATTATTAAAGAAATAATCTGGAACGAATATTCTATTTGTAGTGGGGTTTACAGCTACGCTCCAGCCACCTACTCGTATCTCAGATTTTTTACTTCCAGTGTTACCATCTATAACATATAATGTAGTGTCAATTCCGTCAGCCGCATAAATTTTGTTTGTAAGAGGGTTAATTGCAATTCCTTCAACCCCAGGATCCAATTGGATTGACTTATCCATGATTTTATCATTAATGCCATCAATGACAGAGATTGTGCCAGCCTGATAATTGGTCACATAGATGCGGTTTGTATTTGAGTTTACAGCAATTCCAGCAGGATTTGCACCAACTGGTATGCTTGCAATCTTTGTGTAAGTATTTCCGTCTATGACTGATACAGTACCATTTTGCCACTTGTTATCAATCATAGCAAAATGACGATGTAATACATAGATGCGATTTGTATTAGGATTGATATCGATTCCAAAAGAACCTGGACCGATTGACATGTTTGCAATCTTTGTGTTGGCATTTCCGTCCATGACAGATACTGTACCATTTTGTTCGATGTTGTTTTCTTCAATATTATTGATCAGATGACGTTCTGCAATGTATATGAGATTAGTGTTAGGATTTACTGCTATCTGTGAGTATGCACCAACTGGTATATCTGCAATCTTTTCATTTGTGTTACCATCGATTACACCCACTGTGCTGTTTTCTTCAATGTTATTTACAAATCGGTGTTCCATGACATAGATGCGGTTTGTATTTGGATTGATAGCTAATTGTGAAGGCATTGTGTCAAGCTGTATATCTGCAATCTTTTCATTTGTATTACCATCTATGACAGAGACTGTTTTGCCAACTTCATTTGCTACATAGATGCGGTTTGTATTTGGATTGACTATTGCGTAGGAAGATCCATTATCTTGAGAACCAGATATACTTTCAACTTGAGACTTTGTGTCAGAGTTTAGTTCGTTTGATGCATGCGGTGTTACAAACATGACAAAAGCCATTCCACTGAAAAAAGCAATTGGTATCACTATGACCATTATAAGATGTAGAGTTTTCATTTTCTACTAGTTGCTGCTTCAAGTTCTTCCACATATTGCCTATACACATTCAATAATTTTTGAAATGTAGAAATCAGACTCTCATTTTGATTGGAATTTAGAAATTTGTCTATGTCTTCCATCTTATGATTTTCTTTTAACATCTTACGAGTGACGTTTTTTATCTCATCCTGCTTTGCCAACAATTCCTTTTCGTATTGTTCCACATCTGTCTTTAATTTTGCTAGTTTTTCAGAATCAACATGATTCATTGGATAACCAAATGAGGACATCACATGTACTGATCTAGTATTTTTGTTCGTTATTGTAAAGATGGTTTTTTGATCAATTACCACATTATCAGTGGGTTCTGTGTCTACAACTTGAAATGTCAACCTTCCACCAAAATAAGGAACCATCACGTTATCCCCCTTTGTCACAGGCACTGATTCAAGGGCACCAGCCAAGTATCTTTCATCAATTGGAGGAATGGATTCCAGTGGAGTAACTATGACTTTTTCTGCTCCTGTGGATTGAATTTTTTTTATTAATACTACATCTCCAATTGCAATTCCTGCATTGTTTCTTGTCAGGCCATCTATTCTGATGCTTCTAGGTGGAACTTTGTAAGATTCTGCATCTCTTCCAGCCCAGTCAAATCCTGTTTCAAAATCGTTTTTTCCTTCAAAATGTGTTTTTTGCATTTGTTTTCTGGCTTGTTCAAGATGCATACGTTCTACTGCCAATTGACTACCAGTGAGTGGAAACATGCACCTGGCAACTGTCCTTCTTTTTCCTTTAATTTCCATTATATCGTTTTTTGACAATCCCAGTTTCTCCATCATTTCATTGTCTATGCGTGCTATGCCTCGTCCGACATCTCTTGTGTAGGCCTCAAGTACAGTAAGTCCATTTTCAGCATTCATACTTTATACGTACTGGACACATTCGGTTTAAAAAAGTGACGTAGGTTTCTTCTAGTTCTACACCACCTTTTACTGCAGATGTTGAAGCACGCAATGGATGCCAACTGCCCCTGGCACGTATACTGCTCGGATCTTTATCTAAGATAGCTTTGACAATCCAAGATCATTGGCACCGCCATTATTGTCCAGGACTGATTGATATGTTATGCCAGTTATCAAACAGTTAACAATAATTACCAGATTGCCAACTACAAAACTGGGTACTTTTGGCACACAAGGCAAACTCTGACACCATAGTAGCAGATTGGAAGAGCAGGACAGTGGCAGAGATGTGGACATTCATAGAGAATATGCTTGTGACATATGAGAGGACGCCAAATAGAAGAGACCTGACAGACCAGCAGATATGCGAGTTGTACTCTAGACTTGCCCAAGTTGATGAGATGTTCAGAGAACTCACCCAGATTTCAATCTGGAAAAAGGAGATCAAAGACATGAAAAAGAAGCTAAAATCATAAAGCAAGAACATTGTTTAATGTTCATTCAAATAAGATTATTTTGTATAATATGTATAATGTACAAAGACAACG
>JAJSDS010000091.1 GCA_028580875.1 Nitrosotalea sp. | reverse complement strand
GGTAGAATATCGGACATGTCCTATTGCAGAAGGGGACTCGTATTCTCTTGTCACCTTGTCAAACTCAGAGACTGCAGATGACACCAAGCCTAGTTGCTTGTATGGTTGTTTTTTTGGAACTGCCACACCCCATGCCTCTTGGCCCCTATGCTGGAGTGCACGCAGTGCATCAATTACCATAGGAATGACGTTTGCGCCATCTAGGCTGAATATTCCAACTACACCACAGTTTTCCTTGACCTTAACCATGTGTCACAAGTGCCCCCAACGAGTTTAACCATTTTTCTTGTGCTTTATCAACCCTTACTCTAACTATGGCACTTGACTTTTCTTGAAATACAATATCTTTGCCTGAGAACTTGCCTGCAAATGCATGTGGTATTGCTCGTTTTTCAAGCAATGCCATTGTCTTTTTTTCATCCTCTGGTTTTATCACAAGCAAGAATCTTGAATGCGATTCAGAGAACAACAACTCGTCGTGATGTAATTTTTCTGAAGGAATTTTGTCTAGTGATACAATGCATCCAATATCATTTGTGATACACAGTTTTGATAATGCAATGCCAAGTCCACCCTTTGAGCAGTCATGTGCAACTTTGACAACTCCGCTTTGTATTGCATCAAGTACTGCATCCTGGATCTTCTCGGATGCTTTCATGTCAACTGCGGGACATTTTCCGCCAACTAGACCATGTACATACTCGTAATATTCAGAGCCACCAAGCTCATCCTTTGTTGTTCCAATGATAATAACCAAATCACCATCCTCAATTCTTTGTGGAATCAAGGGTTTTTTCTCAATTAGTCCAAGCACTCCAATCAGCGGAGTTGGCTTGATTGGACCCTCATCGGTTTCATTATACAAGCTGACCTTTCCTCCAACACATGGGATCTCAAAATATTTTGCATAATCGGTGATTGCCTGTACTGATTCTTTGAATGTCCAAAATATTTCAGGATCTTCTGGATTTCCAAACTGTAGGTGGTCAACCATTCCAATTGGTTTTGCTCCAGTACAAACTACATTCCTGCAAGCCTCGTCAAAGCAGCCCATTACACCATCTCGCGGGTTGACATAGCAATGCTTGGAGTTTCCATCAATTTTCGCAGCCAAAAACTTGCCATTGTCAAGCCTTAGGACTGAACCGTCACTACCCGGTTTGACTACGGTTCGTATTCCCACCTCATGATCATACTGGGTGTACACCCAATGCTTGCTTGCAATGTTTGGGTTTGAGAGCATCTTGAGAAGTGTCTTTGTCAAGTCCGGAGGCATTTTGGGTTTTTTTATTTTTTCAATATTTTTGAGATATTTTGGAAAAGCAGAAGGCCTGTCAAGCAGTGGGGCATTTGCAACCACTTGGCTTGGAAGGTTTGCAAGTGTGTTCTTGTCAAGTTTTACTTTCATCAGTTTGTCTTCTTTTACTCGACCAATTACAGAATATGGGACACGGAATTTTTCACATATCTTTTTTAGCGCAGAGAGTTTTTTCAGATCAGTTACTACAAGCATTCTTTCTTGTGATTCAGATACCATGAGTTCAGATGGCGACATGTTCTGCTCCCTCTTGTGTACATGGGACAAGTCAAGCTCGATTCCAACTCCCAGTGCATCAGCAGTCTCAGATATTGCACAGGACAGCCCTCCTCCTCCCAAATCCTTCATTGCTTTGATGCATTTTTGGTTTCGTGCTTCTAGTATAACTTCGATTACCAATTTTTCAATAAACGGGTCTGGGATTTGTACTGCAGAACGGTTCTCTGCCTCTAATTTGTCAGATGCAAATTGTGAGCCACCAATTCCATCACGACCAGTAGAGCCACCAATTAAAACAACATAGTCTCCTTTTTCTGCCCGATTTTTTATCAGATTTTCTTTTTTGCCAAACCCAATTGATGCAACATCAACTAGGGCATAATTTGTAAAACACTTGTCAAACTCTATCTCTCCACCAATTGTAGGAATTCCAAGACAGTTGCCATAATCTGCAATTCCACGTACTGCATTTTTGAAAAGCCACATTGCATGACTATCTTTTTCTATATCTCCAAAACGTAATCCATCCAAGAGTGCAATAGGCCTTGTTCCTGCAGACAAGATATCGCGGATAACACCACCCACACCAGTTGCCGCACCGCCATATGGTTCAACTGCAGATGGGTGATTGTGGCTTTCAATGTGAACAGTAACAACATAGCCATCTCCGACATCAAGTACTCCGGAATCATAACCAGGACCCGATATGACACGCTTGCCTTCTTTTGGTAAAATTCTCAGATGCTTTTTTGATGACTTGTAGGAGCAGTGCTCGGACCACTCGGCTGCAACAATCTGCAACTCCAAAGGATTTGGCTTTCGTCCTATCTTGTTTTCAAGGTATTCAGACTCCTGAGGAGTGAGGCTCATGCTGTTACGCCCAGAGTGCTAAGCAATGATTCGAAAATTAGCGATGCAGGTTTTGCATTATTTGGGTTTATGATCTGCTCTGCAGACCTTTCAGGGTGTGGCATCATGCCAACGACATTTCCTTGTTTGTTGCATATTCCTGCAATTCCAAGTGACGCGCCGTTTACTTCTTCTGCATAGGTAAATACGATTTGATTATTCTTCTTTAGCAAATCAAGTGTCTTTGCATCAGCATAGTAACGTCCTTCCCCATTTGCAATTGCAATCGGAATCCTCTGGCCAAGTTTTAGTTTGTTTGTAAACGGAGTCTTGTTGTTTTGAACAATAATCTCAGTCCACTTGCACATAAAATTAAGAGATGTGTTTTTGAGCAATGCACCTGGCAAAAGTCCAGATTCTACCAGTATCTGAAAACCGTTGCACACTCCAAGAACTGGCATTCCCTTATCAGCCATTTTTTTGACATCTTTTATGACAGGGCTGTGTGCTGCAATCACTCCTGCTCTGAGTCGGTCACCATAAGAAAATCCACCGGGCAAAACTATAGCATCAATGTTTTTTGGCAGTGCATCAGTATGCCAGACAAGTTGTGATTGTAAATGAAAAACGTCAGTTAGTACATGATGCATGTCACGATCGCAATTGCTTCCAGGAAAGACTATTACTGCAACCTTCACAGATTTCATTACTTGTCAGACATATTAAATTGAATCGGCAATAATTTTTTAAAACAAGTCCAGTACCACATCGGTTTTGTACAAATACGATGATCGCATCTTTGACCAAGCGATCAAGACTGGGATGTAATACACATTCTGTCCCTATCGTTTTATTACAGTAACTTGTTCTCAGAGACAAATGCTAAAGTTAGGAACTCCGCCTCCGGTTACTACAGCCCTAGTTGTTGTAAACATCTTGGTTTTCGCATATGGCATACTAAGTAACACTCAGAATATGATAATCTCCCAGTACGGGTTTGTTCCAAATGGTCTCTTCAAGGACGGCTATCTCGGAGACAGCATCGTGAGATTGTTTACCTCGATGTTTATTCATGCAGGCATTGCCCACATTGCATTCAACCTCTTTGCTTTGGCATACATGGGCGGATTTGCAGAAAGGTCAATTGGCAAGCCAAAATTTATTGCAATATACCTGCTTGCAGGACTTGGCGGCGCACTATTTCATGGAGTCATTGCGTCATTTTTACTTGGAAACGGAGATTCTGTACTAATTGGTGCATCAGGTGCAATCTCTGGAATACTTGGAATCTCGGCAGCACTAGGAGACATCAGGGGGTACTATTGGCTTGTAATCCAAGTGCTTTACGTATTCATAGGCTCTGTCGCATCGCTTTCAATAGCGTTTGCAGCACACGTTGGCGGATTTATCGCAGGACTTGGCATAACCAAACTTTTGATCGAAGTTGAACGCCGCAAGAGAAATCCATACAAAGGTTTGACGTAATAGAAGTTTGAATTATTATTTTTAAAAAATAAGATCAGCGAAATGATTTAGAAAAATACTGTAAACATGTCAAACAATTTTGTTTCCAGTTCAAAGAGTGGAATCGTTTTTATTCTAATATTCGTTGGTACTAGCTATGGGTCTAGTTCGTGACATCATGGTCAGAACAGTAATCACAATAGAACACGACAAGACTGCAAAAGATGTTGCCCTGCTTTTTGCAGAAAAGGCAATAAGCTCACTTGTTGTGGTACAAGACGGCAAGCCAATAGGACTTGTAACAGAAAGAGATCTTGCCCGCAAGGTCTCAACTACTGACAGGAAAAGTGCCGAAGTCCCACTATCAGAGATAATGTCACCTAACTTTAGGTGGGTGGAGCCAATGACACAAATCGAGGATGCGGTCCAAAAGATGCTAAACAAGAATGTGAGAAGGCTTCTAGTATTAGACAATAACAACCTGGTTGGAATCATAACAGAGACAGACCTGGCAAAATACTTGAGAAGTAAATTGCTCATAGAAGGTGCACTAGATGATGTCACTGCACTAAATAGAAAAGTGATAAAGAGCGGCTAGCCTTTTAGTGTCTCAACTGATACCTTACTTACTAATGGATTGAATATTCTAAATTCATTGCAGATGCCAAGCACTGCTTTTTCTGCAGATTCCTTGTTTTTTGCATCAATTACAAACCTGAGCATCTTGGCTGAGCGTACCTTTTTGATACTTGTTTTCTTGTCTTTTAAAATAAGGTCGTTTAGAATGGTATCTCCTTCTGGGTCTACAATTTCTGGCTTGTTTTCAATTATTACATTGACTTTGAAGGAAGGCATAAAATGCGTTCATTCATAATCAATTTAAGCTTTGAGAAAAGAGATTGGAAAATGAAACCTGTTTTTGATCCAACCCAGTATAAAATTACATCAAAGGCAAACTGGAATATTGTAGCACCTGAATATCACTACAACTGGGCAGACCAGCAAGTGGGGCCCTTCAAGTCAACTACAGAGATTGTAAAACTTGCAAAGATGAGACCAGATGACAAGGTGCTTGACGTTGCATGTGGCACAGGAGTTGTTTCAAAAGAGATCTCGCACGTATTAGGTCCGCAAGGTTTCCTAGTAGGAGTTGATTTATCCAGGACCGCACTTTCCATTGCAAAAAAATCAATCACATACCAGAATTCGAATTTTATTGAAATGGATGCAGAAAATATCAGTCTGAGATTCAAGTTTGATAAAGTCACATGTCAGTATGGATTGATGTTTTTCCCAGATTCAGTCAAGGTTCTAAAGTCAATCAGAGACATTCTTAACCATAATGGAATGATCATAGTAGCAGTACATGGGCTTGCAGAAGACGTGCCGTACTTTAGTGTAATAATGAAACCTGTTTTAAAATACATTCCAGACATTAGGCCCGCCGGAACACCAACTGTACACAGATTTGGCAATCCAGATGACCTAAAATCAGAACTGGCAAAGGCAGGATTTTCAGATGTCAATGTTGTAAGATATGATTTTGTCTACAAGCCTGGAACCTTTGACGAGTACTGGAATGACTATATGAAATCCACTGCAAATTCAATTCGCTCCAAGATAGAAAGTCATGGCAAGGCAGTCTTGGAAAAAATAAAAAACGATGCAAGAAAGAATGCTGCAAAGTATGAAAAAGACGGCAGCATTATGTTTCCTTGGACTGTACTTGTCGCAACGGGAATCAACAGGTAAGCTAGTCTATCTTTTCTGCGTATGACACAAAATCAGACTCGTACCAGATAGTCTGCGCCTCTTTAGCTTTTTCTGTAAATATGTTAAGCGCAATGTGGGCAAAGTTTTTGCCTTTTAGAGCACCATGCCAGTGCAATGTGTTTTTTGGAATAAAGGCTACATCACCTGGACCAAGACTTGTCTGCGAGAGTTTTCTTATCGATACTTTATTCTTGTTGATATCTGTTTTTTTGTAAATTACAAGCATTCCTTTTCCCTTGGTCACAACTAGAATCTGTCCGCCCTGGTGATAGTGGACCTTTGTTCTTGCACCGTTGTTGAAATTTGCAAGATATACCTTTTCGCCCTGTATTTTTAATTTGAGTGAAATGTCATTGAGCCATGCATCTCCAACAAAATACTTTTTTTTGCTTTTGACAAGAGCGCTGTCAGACTTTAATTTTGAAGTATTGATTTTTTGTGCCATGATATAATCTCACAGCCTTCCAAATTCATAGGTATGTGGAATTGATGGCGGTACATCTCCTGCCACTAGAACAATTTCATCATGTGCAGATAATTGCAAGCTAAAATAGTTACCCGGTACTTCGGTTCCGTTTACAAATACCTTGATGTTATTTCCGCCATGCGTGAGATCTTCGAACTTGGATGAAATGCCAGGGGTGTTATCCCAGACCTGAATGAACTGCCCCAGGGTGAATGTGTCCTGCTTGGGAGACTCGATATGTATGATACCTGTTGTATCATGAGTGTGGAGCCAATAGAGGCATTCGTTTGGCTTGATTCCAATTCCTGCAGGAATTGTTACAGGTTTTGAATCAACAATCAAGTCAAGGTGAGCATGAATGTGAAAATCAGTTGCCTCGACTGGCTGGCACAATACCCCTTGAACTGTACCGGTTGGATTTGTGGTGTCGTCGGAAAAATACACTACTAGTATGATTGCCACTGCAATGATAGCTGCAATTCCAGTTGCCTTGTATCTAGACGACTTTGAGACTTGGGGTTTTTCTTTTGAAAACTTGGCCTGGTGTGATTCTTTTTTATGCTGATGTAACTTGTCTGTACTTTCAAATTTACTTCCACAGATGTCGCATTTTATTTCTGTGTCTGCCAATACCAAAACCATCAGATCAGGATATAAATTTCGTTGGATGTATCAGACGGCATTTGTCAAGACTGGATTCGATCATTTCTC
>JAJSDS010000090.1 GCA_028580875.1 Nitrosotalea sp. | reverse complement strand
CATAAAACTCGGGTTTTTTAATTTTCTAACTGGAATTGTAAATGTATTTTCAGATGAAATAATATCCACTTGATGTCCATTTTGTTTCAAGAAATTTACCAGTCCTTGAACATGTCTTGCTACTCCACCTATTCCTTGATGTGTGGGTGAAACAATCAGTATTTTCAATATACAGAAAATCTGATCCTACTTCTATTAAGGTATTAGATGAAAAGTTAAACCGATTTTTCTAAGACAAGGCTTGTGATGCTTCATGCATCATCTGGCTCTTTGCACATCCTGCTGCAAGCTCGTCACCAGAACCTCTTCTCATGATTCCTCTATATAGACCATCTTCGAGTTTTACTCCAACTCGCTTCTCCCATTCTTCTACTGAGATGGAGTATTTCTTTTGGATTCTGTCTCTGTACCACTCTGGAATTACGTTAAAGGCGCAGAATGGAACGATTCTCAAATCTGGTGTAAGATAGTGAATATCACATCTTTGGAGTCTTTCAAGGTCTTCATTATACTTGTCCTGGAAGTGCATCATGCCCAAGAACAAGCCCTTAACATGCCATGAGCCTACAGAGTTGAATGATCTCTTCATCAAGATGCTGCCGAACATCTTTGCCAAGTCAAGACCTGCTGGCTGTTTCTTTTTATCGATAAAGCTGGATAATTTTCTTACTACTTCGAGCATTGTAAAGTACTTGTTCTTTCCAGACTTGATTTCTTCTGCCTTGTCTTCAAAGAGTTCCAACATTCCCTGAATATCAGCAAATCTTGTCAATGGTACAAACTTCTTTGTCTCTGCATCTTCAAAGATGTATGTTCCTGCACCACATGCAAAGTGGATTGAGAGTTCATACTTTGGTTTGCTAGAGAATGCTTCAATTACGTTTGTTAGAGGCATGCAACTTGGAACTGGGAACCAGTCATCTACTGTTACTTCACCTTGTGTTTGCTCTTCAATTCTTTGTATGCAGTCTGGTATTGTGATACGGTATTTTTCACGCTCCTTTTTGCCCATTCTTCCAGTCAATGAAACTGGTTGGAAGTTTACAGCATGGACAACATCCATGTTCTTTTGAGCATATCTGATAATTGGACCTAATTCATGGTCGTTGATTGATTTGATAACTGTTGGAACAAATACTACGGTGGTTCCTGTCTTTCTTGCACTCTCTAGTGCATATGGAATTTCCCAATGATTCTTTGGATTTGTTCTTGGAGTAACACCGTCAAAACTAAGATAAAGATTGTTTACACCTGCAAGTCTCACTTCTCTCATTGCTTCTGGGTCTAGTGCAAATCTGATTCCGTTGGTATTCATCTGAATGTGATCAACACCTTCTTCTTTCATTATTTTTATAACATCAACAATATCTTCTCTGAGCATTGGTTCACCACCAGTAATCTGCATAGAATTACCTGGAATTGGTCTTTCTGCTTTCAGTGTCTTCATCATTGCTCTTACTTGGTCTTGTGATGGTTCATACATGTATGCACCTTCAAGTCCCTTCTTTACATAGTAGAAGAAGTACCAGCATGTCAAATCACATCTGTTTGTAACTATCATGTTTGCAAGTCCACTGTGCGACAAGTGATTAGAGCATAGACCACAGTTGTTAGGACAAGAGCATTTGTCAATCATTACATTTGGAGCATGTGCACCCTTACCATCAATCCAGTAGGTACTGAATTTTTTGTACATATCATAAGAGCCAAAATAGAGTTCTTCACATTCTCCGTGTGTTGGACAGGTCTTTGTCATGAAGACTTTGCCATCTCTTTCAAAGACCTCTGCGTCAAGTATCATGTTACATTCAGGACAGATACTCTGGGTAAATCTTATAGTGGATTTCTTTCCTAGAGTAGGAGTCTTCTGATTAGATATCTGAATTAGTTCCATGTCTTATACGCATATCTTAGGAGATAGTATTTAATCCATTTCCTACAAGACACCAGATGAATAGGTAGATCATCCTCACAGAAAATCGATCCTAGACATATATATCAAAAGAGCCCCCGATCATAGAGATGAGTCTCTCTGACAAGGCAAGAAAGTCACTGGAAAAGATAGGCCTCACAAGTTATGAAATTAAGACATACTCTTCACTTTTAAAAACAGGTCCTATTACTGCCTCCGATCTGAGTCAGAAATCAGGCGTGCCATATTCAAAAATCTATGAAGTTCTTGGAACACTAGAAGAGAAGGGGTGGATAGGCTCTGATGATTCAAGACCTACGCAATATTTTGCAAAATCACCAGCTACTGCAATCCAAACATCAAAGCAGCAGTTTGAGACAGAATTTAGAAATAATGAAAATATTGTACTCAAGGAACTTACTCCACTTTATGAGCAGAGCGGAATAAGTGAGAGACCCGACATTTGGATAATTTCAGGCGTGATAAACATTGCAACAAAGATCCTCGAGATGGTCGACTCGTGCAGAAACGAAGTCATGATTGCTATCCCTAAAGTTGCAGAAGAACTGGCAAAAGAAGCATTGCCAAAGATAAGATTGCTACATGATAGGGGAGTAGACATTACAATTCTAGTTTCAGAAGATGTAGAGGCTGATACGTTAAAGTCATTATCAAGGTTAGCAACGGTGAAGGTGAAGAAGGGTCTTTTTGGCGGAGGAATAATTTCGGACAAGAGGTATGTTGTTTTGCTTCTTGGCGAAGAGCTTGGCACTACAGGAACAAAAGAGGCAGTTGCCATATGGGCAGACCATTCAGGCCTAGCAGGCTTTGCTCGCGAATATTTTGAATATTTGTTAAAAGAATCAAAAGATGTAAAATCAAGTAAGTGAGATACAAATCATGAAAGATCAAGAAGTCTTGTTTGTTGGAACTGCCGAAGCAGAACATGTTGAGATGTATCTTAAGGCAATATGGCATATCAAGGAAGATGGAAATCCAGTAAAAATTAGTACCATTGCCAAGATGCTAAACGTAAGACAGCCAAGCGTAGTACAGATGTTAAAAAAACTAAACGAGTCAAAGCTTGTAAATTATAACAAAAGTGGAGTCTCACTTACCAAGAACGGTGAAGAGATAGGATCTAACATGATGCGAAATAGCAGATTGCTTGAGGTACTAATGGATAGTGCCCTAAAGGTAGACATTGACGAAGAGATGGTTTGCGGCATAGAACACCATATGAATGCCCAGTTCACAGATGCACTATGTACAATGCTCAAGCATCCAAGAAAATGTCCACACGATAATGACATTCCTCGTGGAAGCTGTTGCAAGAACTAATTGAAATAAGTTATATCAGAGACATGGGACATAAAATCAAATGACTTGTTTTTGTGGCTGCGAGACTTTTGTCAAGGACAGCAATGGATTCAAGGTAGGCTGCGTAAAATGCAGTCATGGTGCTCAAAATCACGAACAGAGCTTCAAGCTAAAACCACTAGAAGAAGGAGCCCAGAAAAGAGGCTCTCTATCCTAAAATCTATTCGCCTATTACCTTAACTAAAACACGTTTTGGTCTCTTGCCGTCAAATTCTCCATAGAATATTTGCTCCCATGGACCAAAATCAAGTTGGCCTTTTGTTATAGCCACTACAACTTCTCTTCCCATTACTTGCCTTTTCAGATGTGCATCTGCATTGTCTTCACCAGTGTTATTGTGTTGATACTGTGATACCGGTTCATGTGGTGCAATCTCTTCTAGCCACTTTTCATAGTCTTGGTGTAATCCGCTTTCATTATCATTAATGAATACACTTGCAGTGATGTGCATCGCATTGACAAGACAAAGACCCTCTTTGACTCCACTTTTTTGAATTATTTTTCTTACATCAGGTGTGATATTTACAAATCCTCGTCTTGATGGAACTTCATATGTAAGATATTCAGTGTGTGATTTCATAACAACAATAGAATCGTTTGCCGATAAAAATCCAGTGCAGGCTCAGAACTCAAGATCCTTCTCATCAAATCAAAGGGATTTGGTCATCAATGCCTGCAGCTAACAATCTTGTTTGTTCCTACTTGAGTCTTTCAAGAAGCTTGATAAAAGGCGAGGGCATTGTTTACACAAATGGTAGCAATAGATGCAACGTGTTCTCTTGAAAGTTTTAGGAAGTTTGTAATCCTAAGCACATGTAACTCGTTTATTCCTGAAAGTTACCTGGAGGATTACGAAGTGTTCCCGGAACGTGAAACATCTCCTGGCCCGATTTATGTTGAGGCAGCAGACAAGGTTACCCTCAAAAAGATTCGAGATATGACTTTTGTAAACGCAAAAGAGGTACTTGGTATCATATACTCGTCAAAAAGCGGTAATACGAATCTAAAATGGAGACAGGTGAGAAGAAACACGGGCAAAGTAGTGGGTGAGGCTTCAACCAACACACTTGTTAACTTGACCGAATCTGGAGTCATAACACAGGAATGGGTCCAGAACTATTTGAGAAAAAAAGCAGAAGAGAAGAAAGAAGCCAAGACTGACGAGTTAACAAACTAGATTACTTTTCTTTTTTATTATAGTTCCACAAAGGTATTAGATTGATTATTAAAAAAATAGATGACAATGCTGTTGCCCTCATACCAGAGGAGTCAGATGATCTCTTTACACTACGACGTGTCATAAGCAAGGGAGATAGAGTGACTGGAGACACTTCACGAGCTGTCAAACAAGAAAAGGATTTTTCAAGACCTGACAAGGGAGAAAGAGTCAAGATTCGTATAGCACTTGATGTTGAGAAAATTTCCATTGACGAGGTAGTTGACAGACTACGAGTCCAGGGTACAATAATAGAGTCAGACAATCCATCAGTAAGCAAGGGATCACATCATTCCCTTACACTAAAAATTGGTGATGCAATTACACTTGTCAAGAAAAGTTGGAGTGATATTGAACAAAAATTGATCTTTGGAAAAAAAGACAGTAGCACGTTTCTTCTTGTTGCAATAGATACAACAGACTGTGGCCTTGGTAGATTGAGCGGGACACATCTCAAACTTTTGCCAAACATGTACTCAGGTGCAAGCGGAAAGAGATATCAGTCTAAATTCAATATACAAGATTTTTTCAAAGTTGTCCAGAGTGCAATTTCTACGTTGATCAGAGATGGTGACAGCATTATCATATTTGGTCCCGGTGAGACCAAGAAAAGATTGGCAAATTTTCTTTTAGAGGTTCCATCAATCAAGGGACACAAGATACAGGTAGTGGACGGGATAGATTCTTCGGGCGAGGATGGAATCTATACTTTCATCAAGTCAGATATCATGAAACAGACACTTGATACAAGCAAGATTGCCAAAGTTTCTGCCATACTGGATGAGATCATGGCAAGGGCCAACAAGAAGAGTAACAAGTTTACCATGGGTTTTGAGGAAACTTCAAAGGCAAATGAGATTGGCGCAGTAGAGTCACTTGTATTTTCAGACAAGATCTTTGAGAAACAAGACGAGGATAAAATAATAGAATTTCTAAACCAGATTGAATCAAAAGGAGTTGAAGTTTACGCAGTGGATTCTACCACAGATGCAGGTCTACGGGTCTCGTCTCTTGGAGGAGTTATTTCGCTTCTTAGGTTTGCCCCCCAGAGTTGACTCTTCAAGCCATTTCATGTACGGTACGCTGACATTATCCATTTTTATCTCCACAATTTCGGGCACATCATATGGATGAGACTTTGCAATTTCTTCTTTGAGTTTTTGCTTTGACTTTACTGTAGTTTTAAAAAGTGCAAGAAATTCTTCGGCATCTTCTATTTTGCCTTTCCATGAATAGATAGAGTTTATTTTCGTATAATTAACACATGCTGCCAGTTTTTGTTCCACTACAACATGCGCTATTTGAGAAATTGATTTTTTGTCAGGATATGTTGAAACAAGGATAATTCCCATAGCAACTGATAAATTTGCCCTGACTAAAAAGAGTATCAATTAATTTGGCTTTTGAATTTTTAACGCACAACTCTATCATCTATGTTTTGATTGCATGGGTAATTGTATTTGCAGCTGCAAAGCTCTCAAAGCTTGACAAGCATGGCTTTGAGATAAAACCATACAGTTTGACATACAAGAACCAGAATGTGCAATTAATACTTACAAGAATCTTGAGTCGAACCCAGCGTGCAACCAGAATCTTTTCCAACACTAGTGTGGTTCTTGGTTTTGTGATGATGGGTGCTGCATTTTGGTATCTTGCATCAAACCTATCAAACTTTTTTGTAAAGCCAGAATCATTCTCTGAGATGACCGTATTGATACCAGGAGTTACAATCCAGTCAAGCTCAAACATTGCATACTTTTTGCTCTCTGTTCCAATTGTTCTTGTGATTCATGAAGGTGCACATGGAATTGTAGCAACCCTAGAAAAGATAAAAATCAAGACGGGCGGATTTGCAGTCTTTATTGCGCTATTTGCAGGATTTGTAGAGCCTGATGAAGAAGAATTTGTCAAGGCAAAAAAACTCTCACGTCTCAGAGTGATTGGAGCAGGTGCAACATCAAATGTTTTGTTTTCATTTATAATTGCAGGACTGTTGATATTCAATCCATCATTTGCACTCATCATGCCGGACCCAATTAAGGGAGTATTTTATCACCAACCTCTTGGAGTCCCCATAGTCTCAGTTACAGCAGGTTCAGGAGCTGAAAAAGCAGGACTGCAAAAAGATGACATCATAAACGCAATAGATGGAAACTCTATTGTTCTGCCCCAAGACTTTGCCAAGATCAAATTAAAACCAGGAGATACTGCCATGGTTACCGTAATCCGAGATGGAAAGACTTTGCAGATTCCCGTTGTTACAACTCCATCCACTGACGATCCACAAAAAGGAATGCTTGGAATTTTACGAGCCGCTTTGCCA
>JAJSDS010000008.1 GCA_028580875.1 Nitrosotalea sp. | reverse complement strand
CGGTATATGTTTCGTAATGCATTTACAAGATTCATGGCAACAACATATCTGTCGCCTCCACTCTTTACCTCAAGTGGATTTATTTTTACAATTTTTCCCCACAAGTGCACCGTATCCAGACTGATGTAGATTACGCGGTCCTTTTTTGATTCAGGAATCATTCTTAGAACATCTTGTGCCAAAGTTCCATGTGGGTCAACAAGCATGAACCCTTGATCTCGGTTTATGTTCTGGTTTATCATTATGGTATCCACAATACTTTTTCCTGAACCAACCTCACCAAAGATTCCCATGTGTATCTGCTCACTTCGCGGTATTCCAGCTGTCATGCCATTGTCATTAAAACCAAGAATGGTTATGTCAGACTTGCCGGAACTCACAATTTGTAGAAATATTTTATTTTAAAAAGTCAAAACGTGTCCAATTAGAACAGAATTATGTTTCATGGTCATACTCGGCAATAAAATTAAATCAAAAATAAAATTGAGTACCGTCTAGACGTGAGATCGTCTATTATACATCGGTACTCTTTACAAGATAAATTCTACCATGCTCTTCCACAAATGCCAATGTGTCTCCTTCCTTGAATTTGTGTTTCTCTCTTACCTTCTTTGGTATGGTAACCTGAAACTTGTAGGTAATCATACTCATCCCGAGCATCTCACGCTTTGATTCCTTGGATATTACAATCTCACCTTGATAGTAAGGAAAGAAAGGAATATTCATTAAGGTGCCCAAGGAAGGTATGAATGTCTTGGAAAGTAAGGAACATCCCAGCCGTGATACAGACAGACACGCCACAACAAAAAATGACACAGAGATACAAAAAACAATGGATTTGTTATCACTCTTATCAAAACTACATGCCTTGAAGATCTTTACTCTTGCAAAGGATGGCATAAAATCGCATATTGGCACGCACTCTGAGATTGGACTGACAAAAAAGCAGTATTACCTTAGACTTAATCAGCTCGTCAAGGCGGGTCTTTTGGTAAAATACAATGACATGTACAATCATACAACACTTGGCAAAATCATTTATCATGATTATCTCCTACGACTTGGAAAGGATATTTCAAATTCTAAACACATGGAGATGGTAGATGTGCTAAACCAGTCTTCCAAGTTCAGTAAAGATGAGATTAAAGAAATTTTTCCAAATATGAGATGAACCCAAGTAATTCATTGTCACATCATACAAAAACACGGTATTTCTCAGTACATATGTTTGAGTAATCCTGTAGGACCCAGTAACTATTTTGGAATAATTTCAGACTCGTGCTACATCACATCGGGAGAATTCAGTACCATCTTGGTCGTACTTCTGGGCCTCCTATTGTAGAAAACTGGCTTTCATGTTTAATTTTGTAAAATAAGTACAATTTTGAAATAATACCAATTTTTTAAAAGACTAGAATTTGCAGTTATGATCTTACAAGTCCGCCAAGTTTGTATGATGATACTGAACTATTTTGTAGACTGACCTGAGCAGTAAGTAATTGGGTGTTATTCAAATTGATGTTAAGTATTTGGTATGAGCCATTCGCCGTATATAGAGTTCCAAGCGACATGAATTCACAATGACTATTATCGATGATCTTTTGGAGTACAGTATCAGTTAAAACTATGTTTTCTACTCGTAGCCTTTTTGTGAAAGATTCAACATCATGTCGTAGATTAGTTTGTTCTGGATCACTACAACCACCTAGCGTTGACTTGCCAAGATCTACAACCATTGTTTTTTCTGGCTCTCTTATCACTACGGCATTTGGTTGCAGAGTTACAGGAAATGCTTTAACCAGGACATGAACGGTATCGCCTAGATTCCAAGGCAAATCCCCCAAGTTTATGTGGCTTGCTTCAAGCCACACGGTACCTCTATAATTTTGTGGTACTTGTTCGAGATGTGCATAAAGCGAGTCTTCCAGTTTGTCTTTTTTACATGATACCCCATTACACACTTGATAACCTACAAACTGTTCTCCCTTTTCTGAACTCAGAACAAGATGTGGTGTAGGAGGTATAACACATTTTGTAGGACACATTATCGTAGTATCCACCTCCATTATTACTCGTGCTTTTATGCCTAATGGATTTGCAGTAACAGGATTTGAGAGATCTAAATCATTGGTTTGGTTTGTTGTCATAGGTATTGCAGATGGGAAAAAATACAGCATGCTAATGATTATTGCAACAATGATTCCAGATCCGGCAATTATTGTAAGATGTAGTGTTTTCATTTTCTAAGGCACTATTGTAGAATTTCCAAGATCCGACCAAGTAGCAGTCTTGTTGTCCATACTAGTAGAAACTAGAAGTTTGATATTTACAGTATCACCTACATGCCATTTTGAATTGAACTCATTTGATATATCGTCCCATTTCAATCCATTAGGATCATCGTTTATGGGATTAAGAAGTGTTGTAATTCTCAAATGTTAACAACCAGGTTACAACTATTGGAAGATGCAGTGTTTCCATTTTGACATCAATCAATTAGAGAGTTAAGAACATACTTGGTTCCAATGCCATGGACGCCAAGAACTTTGGTAGTGTAAATTGCCGCAGGACAATGAATTATACTATGCTTCATCCATGGAAAATCAGCTGCAGTTATGCTTGATTGGTCATCATATCCCACAGCAAAAGGCATTCCTACGCAGAACAACTCTGCCCCAAAAAATCCAGTTTGGTTGCCAGTCTTTATGGTAAACACTACATCACTTTTTCCTTCTGGAATCACTGATGGCTGAGCTATCACGGTTATACTCTTTGAAGAATTTTGTGAAGGTATTGCATCATAGAACATCAAGTTCACTTTGGCTGCATAATTAGAAGAATATTCAACACATATCTTCCCAACAGAGTTCACAGGCATGTACATGACTGGAATATACCCTTCTTTTCCCCCAAGCGGTATCTCGCATTGTTTTGTACTATTTGTGGTATCGTCATAAATTGGTTGAAAGTTGCTAATTGAAGACGCATCAAATTGATTTGACACGTAAACTTTTGCCCAATCCCTTGTAACAAGTTTGGTTACAGTATCTGGTTTCACACACGCGGGAGAGCCATCTTTTGTTTTGAACACCAATACAGAGTCAGTTTGGCATTGAATAGTTTCTTTCAAAATGCCCCACTTGAATTGCCTCAGAGGAGATACCAAGACAGGAGAATTTGAACTCGATTTAGAATCAAAAACTGAGAAGAAGGTTGATGATGTATGCACCCCATTTGAAAATTTCTCAACGGTATAATTCCCTGTCTTTGTTGGAATGAATTGCCAAATGACCTGCTGCATATTGTTAGTACTGGGCTCAAAGATTAGGTGTTTTTTGTCATAAAATGCAAATCCAGTATCACTTGTCATGTTGATTCCAACATCCATTGCTTTTGTATCTTGCCCCGGCCAGACATCAGCTCGAATCAGAATTTGGTGATTTGTAAGAAAGTTGTCAATATTTCCCTTCGAGTCAGTTAGAAATAACGGATCAGGCGGAGGACCAGGATTTGTATAGCCGGATGTAGGAATGCCGGTTTCACAGATCTGGGTGCCATTTGGACCAGCGGCAGCACATGCTGCATATGCATTAAAATCATTACCCATGATTATTGTAATTGCTGTTAATGCAATTATTGTAAGAGATAGAATTTTCATGATTTACATGTACTGGACTGGTATTGTTTAAAAAAGTGATGCAGAATTCTTCGTCCCATATCATTACTGTACAGATATTGTAGCACTCATTGGTAGTGCCAATGAGTTTGGATTGTCAAGGCTATCCCAGGTAAAGATCTGAGCAGTGTATGTGCCAGGGGCAGTTGGAATCCATGACTGCCCAGGAGTGAGTGACTGGTTAATGTCAAGTGTACCGGTTATCCACGAAAGTGATTGTGTCACACCGTTACTATCTTGAATCTGTACAATGTATGCAAATGGCATAACACAGTCCTGTCCGTTGGCCAAATCAGCAGTGATTTGTATCTGCTGTCCTACTTTGACTGCATCTACAATTGCATTTCCAGATGGATCCACTATTCTGGGGTTATTTGCAGGCATACCACGGATAATCGGTTCTGAAGAGAAAATTTGTGTATTGCATCCAGGGCCAACATAGCTAAATGTTGTTTGGTTCCGGGCTCCTGCATAACTTGCAATTATGGAAAAATTTCCAGACGGGATGGCTTTGAGTCTGAGTGGTAAGGTCTGCAAATAGTTTCCATCAGCATTTGGCTCAAGTGATACCAATTCCGGATGCGGGTAACTTGGATGTAGAATTTCGACAGATATTCGTTGGTTTGGTACAACTGGATTGACTTGGCCTGAAATTGTGTAGCTATCGCCGTAATTATATGAAGTTTTGTCAGTTGAGATTGTTAGTGATTCCTGTACAGAATACACGTAATGAGGTGAAATAAAAGGACAAAGTAGCAAAATTGAAATGATAAAAGTGAAAAAGACTAGAGTTTTCATTTCTAATTATTTATAACCAGTACCGTATACAATATTAAAAATAGTATTCTTACCTGAAAACACTGAAACAAAATGTGTTTGTCTAGTAGGATAATCTGGTGCATAAATTGTATAATTGCCAGCCAAAAGTTGTATTGAATAATTTCCATTATCATCAGAAAGAGTTTTTCCTACAATTGTAACGCCGTCAGTTGCGTATACGTCTACCTCATAGTTTGCTTGCGGACCCGGGCGAGGACCACCAGCTAAAACCACGTTACCAGAAAGCGTTCCATTCATTTTCTGATCATATGTATTATCAATTGGTGGTACAGTAAATGTTCCCCATCCTCTCAGGATCAATGTCTGTGCAGTTTCTGGTTTTACACATGCTGGCATGTTGTCATGTGTCTTTATTATTAGATCAAGTCCTTGCTTGCATTGAACATCGGTAGAGTTTGATCCAAGCTGAATTTGTGCTATTGGACTGAACTGGTCCTGTGTCCTTGTAACATTTTTCAATATTATTCCGTCATAATTTATGATCTCTCTGACCGGTGCATCACTTGATATTACACCACAGTGAATCGGCATGGATAGTCTAAACAATGTTGAAGGCATGATTTCTGATTCGTTCAATCCCACAACCAGTGGATATTTGCCGCAAGGAGAAATTGGAGCAATGCCATATACTCCTTTGATGCTATTTTTTGCAACAAGGGTATATGTTACTGTATTATTTTCAAGCAGGTTTATGGATTTAGGCTCGGCGCTAATTGTAATATCCTTTAATGTGAGAGGTTCAGGATTTTGCAACTTGCCATCATATACTGTAAATGTGGTATCAAATGTGTCATTATGGGGGTAATAGACTACATACTTTATTGTAATTGTGCCAGTTGAGTTTGTTTTCATAAATGGCATCTGAATGGTTATCGGACCCAAATGCCCACCATACGTAGTGGCATATGCCAGTTGACTTGACAAAACAAGGACAAGTGCAATTGTGGTAAGATGTAGAGGTTTCATTTTCTAAATTTCCTTCCAAGATACATGACAAAAAGAATTACTCCTAATACGGACAACACTGCACCATAGATAACATAAAACTCTACAAACTGAATATTGAAAAAAATATTTGGAGTCATGCATGGATTAAGTGAGCATTTCTTCATTATTGTAATATAGTGGACATAATCATCAGCATATGCTAATATTCCAACTGCTAGGGCAGGAATTCCTGATATTAGTGATGTAAGCCCCAAAATCAAGCGAGATAAAACAGATTTTGCTTTAAATTGTGAAAGAAGTGCACCTAACGCAAATATTCCAAGACCTAAAATCCCATAAAACATGGGTTCCTCAAAATCTGGAAGTGGACAACTACTGCCAGGCTTATTACACATTAGACCATTTCTTTGATCCTCGAAATATTTTTCTGCAAGCCCAAATCCTCGAGCAGAATTTAACAGAATAATGCACGATATTATCAAAAATACAATTACTAAAAGTTGGAGAGTTTTCATTGTCCATTCAACTCTATTTTTCAGTAAATGGCGGAGGTAAAATTTTAACCGGAACATAAAATGGAATTAATTGTATTGCTCTAGCGGTATAATATTTTTGAGCGTCAGGAATCATGTGATAGACTGATGCGTAAAGACTGATTTCTATTACTCCATAATTACCCGTACCTGCGCTAGACCATGGAATGTCGGACTCTTCCACATAGGTTTCAGCTATTTTTTGTGCTTCTTGAAATGTGGAATTGTTAACATGGGCATTTGCAAAAGGATTTGCATAAGAAGGTCTCTTTCCAGTGCTTAGAGAATGTAATGCATCTTTATCAAAAACAAGTTTTATTATTTTCAGGCTTTCAATTTTGTTTGCAAATACACCGCCAAGCAAGAGATAGCTGTTTCCATCCGTTGCGTTTACCACTGCATCATAACTGTTATGGGGCGGAAGTGAATCAAGTGATATTCCAGGAAAGACTTTGAAGTCATCATGTACGTTTTGAATATTTTGTCTTTCTAGTTCTTTTTTCATTTCATCTTTTATCAGAAAACTTCCAAGTTCATCGTAAAAGGCGTCTTTGTATTTTTTATAATAGGCATTTAGTTGCTCATGGGTCTTGTTTTTCCATTCATCCACGGTTTGAGACAGATATGTAGCGTCATTTGAGATGGGAGTGTATGAGTTAATTGCAATGCCTGTCTCAAATCTTAGTTTGATCCATCCTCTTTCAACAAGTTTTGTTGCAGTACCAGATTTTACACACGCAGGGGAACTATCTTTTGCTTTTATAACTAGTTGAAGACCTTGTCCGCATTTTACATCATTTGCAGCAACTCCTGATTTGAATTGTTGTAGTGGAGTTTTTAACAAATTACTAGAGGTTGACCCATGTATGATAGGATGGGATGTAGTTAGTCCACTATCATTTGCATTATGAAGAATTGGTGTTGCTGTAGTAGCATGCCCAAATTCAACTTTTATTGGAATGTCTCCAAGTATGGTTTTCAGATTCTGTGTGTATTGTTCTATAGAAAGAGTTGCTCTTTCATCGTCAATCACGATATCAAGAGTAGAGTGTACCTGGTCAACTCCTACTGCACTAATTGGTATGTGAGATGATTTGTCCATCATCATACTTCCCACCCTCCCTTGTGCAACCTCGAGTTTCTTGTTTAGGTCTTCTTTGACTTTCTCCTCAGCTTGGAATTTTGGATCATCAAACAATGCAATGTCATTTTGTGCATCAGAATACATTTTGGAGAATATTGGATTGATAGTGGATGGAGAACCGTTTGTGTAAATCAAATATTTTTCTCCGACAGTTATTGAATAACCGCATGCTTGTAGACCATATGCCATGACTGTAGATGTTTGCCTTGTTGCAAATCCTTTCCAAATCTTCTCTATGTTAAAGTGTACTTGCCATTGATGATTTCCGTAATCAGTAATGGATGTCACATTCCCAACAAAGACATTGTCTGAGAGTAAGAAAAATTCAGGTGCAGAATAGATCGTTTCTTTAACAGCGCACGTGCTTGCATAAGCGTGATAAGGTGTTGTTAGAAGCACTGTAGCTGTAATCAGAAAAACTGTGATTATTACGAGATGCACAATTTTCATCTAATATCTGTACTGTACAGGCGTAGTTTAAAAAACTGGTGTAGAATTTCTCTAACACCAAATTACGGCATGTTAACATCAACAGAGTGCCTAAACGGCAGCATATCATTTTCAATACCACTTATGACAAGCGGATATGATGACTCACTTCTAAAACCTGCACCAATCAGTATTTGGGTGTCAGATATAGAATCACCCGGAGCAAGTGGGTTGGAGGGTGTCACGGTATTAAAATCAAATGTATAGTTGTTGTTAAGCTGGAACATTGCCTTGAGATTGGTAATTGGTGTGGTTCCAGAATTTTTTAACGTCAACTCAATCGCAGGTCCTCCAGGGTTGACGGGTGGGACTGATTTTATTGAAACTATATCTATTGCATGATTAGAAGTAATATTGAGTTCAAAAGCAATCTGTCTTGACCACCCTCGTTTTGCCAAAGTGTTTGCAGTATCTTGCGTTACACATGCTGGAGAGCCATCTTTTTCCTTGATAATCAGTTGAAGATCTATTCTACAGCGTACATCTTTAGCTAGAGTTCCAGCCTTGAATTGTTTCAAGGGAGTCTGTAGTGGGAGTCCTAGTGTATCAACATGTATTACAGTTACAGTATTGTTAGAATCAATTGATAGAGTTTTAGAAATTATTCCAGAATATCCAATAACATTCATGTATGGTGTGTTTTCTGATGCAGCAGGACAGCTGTACACTGTAGTAAAGAATTTGTTGTAAATTGCAGAACTGACTTCGGATTCATTAAGCCCGACTACAAGTGGCGCAGTACCACATAAATACAAAAACACAGGATAAACACCTTTGGAATTGTCCTTTGCTGTAATTGTATATGTAACATGCATATGATGCATGTTTTTCACAAATGAGTTTGGCTTGGCATCAATGAAAAGGCCGGGCAGTTTTGTGTTAAGATCGTCTAGGCTTGCCAGGATTTCTGGGCGGATGTCAAAACTCTGGTTGCTCAATGTATGAATTGTAAAATCTGCATAAATTTTGGCAGTAGAATTTGATTTCATAAAATATGCCAAGCCGCTTATTGCATGAGATGCGGGTAAGTTTGTGGCAAATATTGTTACAAATAGAATAGAAACAAAAATAATTAGAATATGTAGAGTTTTCATTTTCTATCTATATTTGGGTTCTTCAATGATAGTAAAGTTAGAGTTCAAGATTTGATCATAAAATGATACTTGTAAAACATAATCTCCAGTCTGGTTTATCATTATGGGTCCACCAAGTCCGTTGCTTAGATTATAGGTCTGGTTAACATATACTGGATGCAATCCCATCTCTGGATCGCATAATTGCGCAAGATTGTTTCCCTTCCATGTTATACCATGATTTGAATCAAGTATTGTCACATGCGGATAATCACAACTTTGTACAAACCCGATAAAATTAATGGAAAAGTCAATCTTGTTATCAGTATAGTAGACATTGTGTAAATCAGTCGTTATCTTGTTTATAGGACCTGGAATCCATCCTTGCGTTACTAATCTATCTGCAGACTCTGGCTTGACGCACGCTGGCAAGTTGTCCTCTGATTTTATGACAAGCACTGTACCCTGTTTGCAGCTTACTTGTTCTGGGCTGGTTCCAGACTTGAATTGTAACAATGGAGAAAAGAATACGTCATAAGATGGCCAGAATTGTATCAGAGGACCAAGGCAGTTCTTGTTTGCTTTGAATTCTGATCTTGTGTCTTGTGGCAATGGCTCATCGGGAAACATCCAAAATCCTAGCATCTCATGAGAACTGCATCCCGGAATGGTCTTGAATGAATTTGGGGAAACCACATAATTTCCATTTTCCTTGTCTAATATCAAAAGTACCCTGTCGCCAATCTCAAATTTGGGTGGAGACGGTATTGAACTTCCTGATGCGATTACAGAAATGGTGGAACTTGGCTGCTTGTTCTTGATGTATTCTTCCACTTGAATGCTATAATGATATTCCTCGGTAAAATTACCGGTTTTTTGCAAAGATATTATCTTGCCTATCAAAATGGTATTGCTACCATGATAAGTTTGAAGTGGAGTTTCGGCTATCAAGAACCCACTTGCATGTTGTGTTAGAGATATAGTAAGAATTGATGATATTGCCAGTATTAGAATTATGGAATAATGTGGAGTTTTCATTTCTATGGGTGGGCAAAGACTGGCGCATATGTAGTAGCAGTTTCTTTGCCGTAAGTTGCAACGACTTTGAATGGTGCGGGGTGATTTTCATCGGATACAGCAATTAGGCGATATTTGTAAAACCCATCTGGTTGTATCTTGTCTGATGACACACTGACTGTTTTGTATAGTATTCCATCATCATAGTAAACCTGTAAAACAAGTAAAGCATTTGATGGCTTGAAATTATTTATGTTTACATTAATAGTAAAATCTGAAACAACAGTTCCATTGTTGTAAAAAGTCTCATTAGAGACTCCGTGATATGCAGATATGCTGATTGATTCGTTACCAATGTACTTTCCATTAAAATCATATGGATTAATCCATCCTTGCTCTAAGAGCCTTTGAGTGCTTGTTGATTTTACACATGCTGGCATGTTATCATGTGATTTCATTAACAATTCCAATCCTTGTTTGCATTTTACATCTTTAGCTGCAATTCCTGACACGAATTGCTTTAGTGGAGACTCTATGATCAACATAGGTTGCATAATGGATGACGGTGTCATGTTACTACCATTAATCAGATTTATTGCATAGATTCCAGCCTTTATGCCAAAAAATTTGTATGGTTCAGAGGGATTTGTCGCATAAAGTACCTTGGTTCCATCCGGAGTAATTGATGTAAAATCTACTCCAATAGGTATATGATAAAGTGCAGTTGTTTTGTTGCTAGCAACATCAAGCAGGTTTATCGAGGTGTCTACACCTCTAGCTCCATTAGATAGAAACCCAGTACTTGTGGGAAGAGTGTATGAAAGGGTGTGGCTATCAGCACTCCACTCTGGATGACCTCCATCAACGGTTGTTATGATTTTTCCAGTATTGACGTCTAATATCTGGGTCTTGTGATCAAACATTACAAGATACCACAGGGCAATTTTCTTTCCATCCGGACTTGTACTAATTGACCATATGTGTGAAGAATTTAGCGATATGTAGGGAGGTTCAATTTGTTTTTCATACAATAATTTCTCAGTACCATTTTGGTAAATTGATACTGTATCATTTTTTTCATTATTTCTCAAGATCACTATGGAACCATCAGGCATCCAATCCACACTATTGATATTTGACAGAGTATTGCAGTGTAGTTGAATATCAGAAGGGCTGAAAACGTAATAAGTTGTGGTTGATTGTTTCTTGTCACAGCTATTGCCAACAAACAACAACTTTTTGTCATCCGGACTAAAGTTCAAATCATAAATCCTTTCCAAGTTGTTGTTCAAATCTAGAGACCTACTGGTTTGATTTTTAAAAAAATACAATGAGAGAAATGACTTCCAACCAGCTGATTTTACATCAAATGAGTCAATAGAATAGGCAAGCATACTTCCATCATGGCTTAGAGCAATAGATTCACAACACCTTTGGAGAGATGGTGAATCAAACCCTATCAATAACGTGACATTTCTCGGATTTATCTCAGGAGGATTTTGAGCATGAACTGGTTGCAGTATTACAGCTAGTAAGACAGACATAATAATCATGGAATAATATAAAGTTTTCATTTAGATCTTGTTCCGGCATAAATTGCTATTCCTGCCACCATGGATATAATTCCCACAATTGCAATGGCATAGTGTAGAGTTTTCATTTTTGAAAATTACCTACTACAAACTCCAGATTGGTCCATGTTGGAACCAACCCCGACTGTTATAGGATAATCATATGCAACATAATTCATTCCTGTGTTGTCATCTGTAATACCAGAAGGCCTGCCATACACTATAGGATTTAATCCATAATATCCATCATCTAGGCCCTTGGTAATGATTGAAAATGTATATGTTCCATTAGACCATGACTTGAATGTAACAGGATTATCACTAACTGATATCTGGCCCAGTCCGAGCATCGGGAAACTTCCCACCAGATCACGATTGGCAACATTCCAATTACATACATCAAAAGACTTTACAAATCCAGGATTTATTTTGGTTTGATCAATCGTACTATCCTTGTAATCAAACACAAAGTCCACAGGCTTGTCAAAAGAGCGCACATGTAATGAGAATGTCACATTTTGACTGGTTGGCGTAAGGTGAACTGACGTAACAGTAGTATTTGCAATATCATAAAGCAGTTGCTCATGAGATACTGTTTTGACATAATAGACTCCAACATTATGCAATCCAGTTATTTTGTACTCATATGTTTGCAATGGACAATAGAATGTTTGTCCATACCATGGAAAATCATCCAAAATAATTCTTGACTGATTGTCATATCCTACTGCAAAGGCTTGCCCTCCGCAAGAAAATGATATCCCGTAAAATCCAGCCTTGTGACCAGTATTTACCGTATAAACAACTGTTGTGTTTCCGGTCATAATGGTATTCTGCAATGAGGATATAGTGACATTGTTTGTGTCATTTGCCAGATTGTTTGCGTCAAAGATCCTTGCACCAACATTACTTTGAGAGGTAGAGTGATAATATTGTACACATATTTTTCCAGTCGAGTCAATGGGCATGTAGAGAACGGGAGTATAGCCTGTGTGTATTATGGTACCATTGTTGTACAGTGGACTTGAATGTCCAGTTCCTGGGTCATATGGTACATCACATATGTCATGGGTCACTGTTTTATTCAACCCAAGTCCAGTACTTGCCATTTCTTTTACCCATGACATTACACTCATCTGGATCATGTTGTCTCCCTTTTCAAATGGGATTGTGATGGTTCTCTCAGTAGGCGTATCTGTTTCATCAAAGATGCCTATTGAACCAGAGTTTGTCATAATGTAAAAGGTATCATTTTTGTCATCAGGATTTGTGTCAATCACAGATCTTGGCAGAGTTAATTTCACATTGCCATCAGTATTCGACTGTATTGGAATGAAAAGACGTTCTCCCTGTGAATCCCTTATGATGCCCAATAGTTTTCCTCCTGTTATATCATATGTTACCGATGAATCATATCCTGTGACCTTGATTGTGTTTTGTAAATTGGTTTTTTGGTTTTCAGACTCAGCCCAACCACGTATCAAAAGTTGTGCGGCATGAGAAGCATAGACACATGCAGGAGAACCGTCTTCTGATTTTATTACAAGAACAAAATCTTTTTGACAAGTGACATTTTTTACAGGAATTCCGGATTTGAACTGCCCAAGTGGATCTAATGTTATGGTAACTGGATCCGATGTTATGGTAACTACATCTCCACCTCCACCATAAGTTCGAATTGTTTCATTTGTATTGTTTTGTACCAAGTCATTTGACGCAGAGGAATTTACTTTGATTTCCATACTGCTGTATGATATGCCATGTGTTGCATTTATTTGCCAGATTCCAGAAATTGCATTTGTTGGAATCTTGAGATCATTTGATGAAAACTGCCCCGTATTGTCTGAATTTGTTTGGACAGATTTTACAACATTACCATTAGGATCTACTAGTGATAGTTGAATAATTCTATCAGGGCCTTCGGCACCAAGTATTGTGATAGAATCTCCTGGAGCGTACGTGTTTTTGACTACATTAAGCGCTATCGGAGGACCAGACGGCAGACCTATCATAAAGTGAGCAGTCACATTACTTGTTGAAGTACTTGCAATAGCAGAATAGATACCTAGTTTGTATGACGATATGTCTAGGACATAATTGACAACTCCAGTTGGCGGAAGTTCGATACTCTGTGAAAATACGACATTTCCTGATTGATTATGGATTTCAAGATATTCCAGTTTGTTTGGCACTCCAGTTATTGTGATAACAGGTTTGTCTGAATTTTCATAATGTAACTTGTCTGAATGGATTGAGATTAGTATGGGTTCCATGCCAAAACATGTTTGTTTCCCATTTACTATATCGCATGTAGCATAGACATGACTTGTAAGGAACAACATGAAAAACACTGAAGCAATAATTGTAAAATATAGAGTTTTCAAGATTTACAGGTACTTGACATGCGTCGTTTAAAAAAGTGGTGCATAATTCCTCTAGTTTAAAATTCATTATTTGTTGAACGGAGATCTTATGTCAAATGAGTTGTTGTCAATTATTATTGTACCCTTCATCTCTGGATGTAATTTAGAATAATAGGTAAATGTACCTGATTTATCAGCCATGAAGGAGACAGTTTGAGATTGGAGACTGGTCAGATGATTTGTGTGTACATTAAATGCATCTAGGTTAAGATCCATTGGAATGTCATTGTCGGTATCTTTGTTAATGAAATGAAGTTCAATCATGGTTCCCTCTGAAACATGAATAGATGAATCATTGTATCCACGTCCTAGTATTATTGGAGGTTTTGATTCATCTTGATATGTCAATCCAGTATCAGTATGAATTCCCGTAATGTAGAGATTAACTTTGTCAGTATGCAGTGTAAGCAAATAAGACAATGTTGTGGAGACAAGTATTATCCCAATAATTATTGCAAGATGTAGAGTTTTCATATTACTTGCTCACCAATAACATGATTTTATCACGGTATATGGTAATCCCAGCTTGTGGCATCATGTGATTACTAAGAAGCGTGATAGCATTATCGGCATATGGTCCATATCTAGTCGGAATCCCGTCATAGATTTCTTCATTACTGTCTTGGAACTTGATATCAAGCGTTGTTTTACCCCCTTCAGTAGTGCGTGCTAGTCCTTGGGGAAATACATATGTAACATTTTGAAATTTTTCAACTGTACCATATTTTAGATCATCAATTGAATACCCAAGTGTAGTTTGGTAATACGTCTGATTGTTAATTGTAACAATGGTTTTTCCATCTTTACCTATTCCATCATAAGAAGAATTTGTCAGTACGATTTTTGGATTCATGTGTGGATCTAATGGAGGCCTTGTCCACTTGCCCCTCTCCATTAATTTTGTAATAATATTAGATTTCACACATGATATTGTCTTGTTGTCAGGATGCAACATGATACTAAGCCCAATATCGCATGTTACATCTTTTGGTGCCATGCCAAAGTTAATTTGTTTCAGAGGCGGCAGTTTTGCAATTGTGATATTATTGCATGACTGCCGTATATCATCACCGTGAAACGGTGCAAGAATCAGTCCATTGAATCCATACACTATGTCTATTTTTGCATACGTGTAAAATGGAACATTAAATAAATAATAACAGTCATCAGTTTCAGAATACGAATCCGGATACGGAGGTGGCCTTGTTATCGTGTTTATCAGTTGTTTTCTTGCATCTTCAGTCATTGGACCATCAGGGTGATAGTATGACCATGAACCATAGCCGTTTATGTTTATGAAAAAATCCATTTTACTTGGATCCTGGTTATGATATGGAAAATTTCTTGGAAACTTGAGCTCAAACAGTCCCTTGTCAGCAGTATCTGCAATCACAGAAACACCTACATCACCATTGATTGATTGCAATGTAGCATTTGTTACACGGTATTGAGCCACAAATATTTGGTCTGGTTTTGGAGGATACGCATGGGTGAATTTTCCTAAAAGATATAATTTGTGCCATTGGTTTGAGTTTGTGTCATCAGCAAACACATTATCAGTGCCCACTAAAACAGAGGCAATTAGAACAGTAATTATTGAAAGGTGTAGAGTTTTCATTTCAACTGTATCTTAAACTCCCATGGACCACCAATTATCTCGATGATCATATCAGCTGGAGTCATATAGTTGAAAGCTGTTTCAGGCTCTTTTCCTACGTTTTCTGCAGAACCTACAAACGAAGGATTTTTGATTTTTTGCCAAAACATTTCTTGTATGACAAAATTTAGCTCCTTTGCTTTAGAATCTAGAGGCGGAACCAAGGTGCCAGACATACCATAATTAAAATCAGACATGTCAGAGTGACCCCCATGCCCCTCATAACCTAGAACAACGTACGAGTTGCCCAAATCATCCCATACTTTGATGTTAGGACGTCCCATTGCCATACCAAATGGCTGCTGATTTGATGATAATTTTTCATGCATGTAAAAGATA
This sequence comes from Nitrosotalea sp., assembly GCA_028580875.1. GTDB lineage: Archaea > Thermoproteota > Nitrososphaeria > Nitrososphaerales > Nitrosopumilaceae > Nitrosotalea. Next base: position 13,949 of record JAJSDS010000008.1, on the reverse strand, counting down.
AACTTGGTTCCATTGTCATAGATCTCAATAGAAGGAAATGTCAGAGTAAAAATTTCACTTTTTATTTGTTTTACGACAGGTATTACGTCAAGCAATTTATTCAATTGAGGAATCTGCATGTGCATGGCTTCTTTTGGAATTTCAGATAACTCTATTCTTGTGTTTTTGTCAATTATGTAAAGATCACCAGAAGGATTTGCATCAAGAACCTGAAAAGGAGTCGTTTGCGGCGAATCAGAATGTGGCATGTCAACTCGATCTCCTCTACTTACAACCATTCCATCAAGTTTATCCAGAGCAAGATTTTCTTTGTTGTAAGAAAACAGGATTCGGTTAGTTCCTAAAACTATTCTCTCTGCTTTCACTGCTTGAGCTTTACTTACTTCGACTAGTTCTCCAACATTTCCTCCTCGTATGTTGCAAGAGACAATATTGCTAAGTTGTACTAGTGGTATTTTCTTGCTTGATTCATCATGATATATGATATCGACATGAGATTGCTTTGATTCAAGGTCCAATGGCAAACAAATGGCCCCACTAGTACGACATCCCGAGATCTTTATTATGTCACAACTTTGTACACCCAGCATCTGCATATGTTTCTCATCAATTCTCACACAGGTTTTGCCCATGTCCATTGGTTTGTAAGGAAACACTCGAAAAGTAAAATATGTCAATTTAGATAACAAGAAATCGTATAAAGCGTCACTTAAAAAATTGGTGTATAATTTCTCAAAGATTCAATCAGTAAATAGGATTATCAAGCTCAAAGACATAGATTCCTTTTCCATTTACCAAACCATCATTTACATCAGCATTTATACCAAAAATCATCGATCGCCCGTCACTTGAAACTGCAACACCTATTGGGCGTTCAGTGTATGGCGGTGATTCTCTTCCATATACCAGCTTGTCAGTCCCATCATGGACATTTCGTAACTTAACAAAACCTGCAGAACATGTTTGTGAGTTTCCCGTACTATCCAATGGAATACATTGGTTTGATTGAACCGTATACAGGATTGAATTTCCATCATGAGACCAAATCAGGTTTTGGTATCCGGTAGTTGAAGTGTCAAGGGTTGTGATACTGCCAGAGTTTACATCAAGTAGTTTCAAGCCAATTTGTATATTGGCAAAAGGCGTACCACCAAATGGGTTGCAGATTATCATTGCATGCAGTTTTTGGTTTAATGGATGTGTCATGTCTGTAAATGCAATATATTTTCCATCTGGACTTGTGTCTATTCCCTGGAAAACTTCAGTGCCGTTATAGATTGATTTTATTTTGTTGTCTTGCTGATCAGCAATCCATAGTACAGTATAGTACCCTGCCCAGTCATTTCCGCGTGTGTCATTTACTTTGAGTGGACAGATCTTGGTTTGATAGTTATGTTCCTCTTGGTATACAATGTTTCCATCAGGCATGACATCAAAGACGTTTACGTTTCCACTCTTGGTTAGTTTTGTAAGAGCCTGGTTTTTCATATCATACTTGAATACATCTCGATTGTTCTGCCCGTTGTACCACCCGTCAAAGAAAATGTCATCTGATACAATGCGAATCTTGTTGATTACGTCAAATTTCATTTTGATTGGAATCTCTTGTAGTTCTTGGCCGTCACGACTTATCTTCCATAATGTGTTTCCGTCTGGATTTGCATTGCCAAAAGCAAAGACTGCAAATTTTCCATCTTGACTCCAGGCAAAATATCCCAGCGATACTCCAGAATCATTGCCTGTGTCGTTTGGGTTGTAGATGTTTCGTATACGGTAGATATCTGAGAGTTTTTGCATGTGACCCGGTTGTCCAGTTTCAAACCAGTTTTCATAAATGGAAAAAATTAATGCAATGATTCCAATAGATGATACAACTAAAATTACAAGATGTATAGTTTTCATTTTCTAAATCCTCAAGGATATGGAATGTATTTGACGCCAATTCCAGCAATACCTTCCATATGACTATCATATGTTATTGCAAAACAATGAAAAGTTTGTCCAACCCATGGAAAATCATTTGCAGTTATTGTAGAGTTGGCATCGTATCCTACTGCAAGCGGAATTCCACCGCAATTTAGAGACGCACCATAAAATCCTGCCTTAGTTCCAGTTTTTATAAAATAAACTATTGTCTTGTTTGCATTTCCCTCAAGTGTGGAATCATCTGTCCATGCGGTAACATCGGATGCATTTTGAGTCAGATTGTTTGCCTCAAATATTCTCAGTCCAATACCCGTTGGAGTATTGTTGAGATTGTAATATCTCACACAAATTTTTCCAATTGAGTTTGTAGGCATGTATAGTACTGCAATGCCCATATCTGATTGCGGATAAAGAGTATCACATTTTGTATAGTAATCGTTTGTAGAAATCCCTGTTCCAAATGTAGTTGCCCAACCGCGTTTGGTAAGATTCTTTCCTGTTTCTATTGTTACACATGCAAAAGATCCATCTTCTGCCTTGATAATCAAATGAAGATCCTGACTGCATTTTACATACTCTGGTTTTATTCCTGATTTGAATTGCTTTAGTGGAGAATCAATTTGAATTTCATTTTTTGCAGGTTTGCCTTTGCTTGATACATCGGTGCTCACGAGAAATTTCATCGAATCATGAGTTACCGTGATTCCGGCTTGTGGATGTTCATGGGTGCTTAGACTAGTAACAATTGGATCCATGTGAAATCGCGGTGTCCAGGTACCCCTTGTTCCATTTGGAAATATTTTGGTTCCATTTTCAAAATATTCGTGAGAGTCCATTGGAGGACCGATAGTGGACCACTGGTTGTTTCTAATTTCCAGTGTTTCGTTGGTTTTGTCTGCGAATTGAACATTTACGTAGTCTGGAGGGTTTTGTACAGTTGGCATTGGAAGGCACGGTCCGCATCCAGGAAAGGTAAATGCCACACCACTGAACTTTACAATAGTATCAGTTGGGGCAATTATGTCTGACGGAGTTTTGTGAATAGTTGTAAGATAGTATGCTTGATTTGTAATTTCTACTCTAGTATTTTCTTTATCAATTCCTTTGTAGGTACCATAGTAATGTAGCATGTTATTTTCATGAATCGTTTCAGTAACTGTGAGATCTTTGGTTGCTCTCTTGTCTGCAAATGTAACAATCAGCATATACTTGCCAGGGTGATTAATGATAGGTATGTTCTCACTGTCTCTTGAGATATAGTATACTTTTTCTATGCCCTTGTATCCATTTGGAGGCAAGTCATCATCATGCCAAACTGTCTGGTTTTGCTCATTTACAATAATTGCGGTTGGAAATACACTATCCTGTAAGGGATTTGAAATTTCCACAAAGAATGAGATTGGTTCTCCAACACCAACTTCGTTCTGCTCAATACCTATTGTCAGACCTGCTTGATCAGCAAGAGAAGACGGTATTATCACTACAATTAGTGCAAAAAATATCACAGCTACAATTCCTGCTCCAGTAAATATTGAAAGGTGTAGAGTTTTCATTTTTATCATCTACTTGGAGGCAATACTCTAATCCATCCTTTCATCCAAGGATGTGGTTCACTGTGATATCCATAATTTCCTGCACATTCGAAATCATGACGCCACTCATTTTCTGGAAGGATTGGACCTGAATCAAAAAGATTCCAATCACTTGTAACACTGCTTGGTACAATATCTAGATTCTCCCATGATACCGTATTGTTCCAACCAATTACAACTGTGCTGTTTTTTGGAGAATAAGATTTCCCAGTAGAGGGATTGCTTGAATTCTTTTCGATTATGATAATACCCTCCACTCCTGCAGTGAATGGATTACGGACATATTTGCAGTTTGAAGGATAAGACCAGTCCTGACGCAGTAAATTTGAAACGGAATTTAGTTTTACACATATTGGAAAATTTTCTTGATTTTGAATCAACAGTTGCATGTCAGGTCTACAGATGACATCATTTGCTGCAACACCTGAATGGAGTTGTTTTAGTGGAGATTGTATTTTATTTATGACAGGATGATTTCCTAATTTGAGAGATTTCACAATTGTATCCTTGTCATATATTGTAAACAATAATGATTTTGATATAGTCTGCTTAATGTTAGGTTGAGTAGGATCTGTTTGGTTTGTCACATCATATGAATATGTTACAGTAACATTTGCAGTTCCAGATTCTGTTGCAATGTAAGCAAGAGTAGAATCAGGGCTAGTTTCAGTGATCTTTTTCCCAGGATTTAATATTTGAGACCATCCTACTCCTGCACAAGTTAGGTTTTTTGACTTGATTGTAGTATGATTATCAAACATTATGGTGAAAAACTGTGCCTGCATGTCTTGAATAGAACATTTACCACCATCCAACACTATTGGAACGGTAGAATTGTTGACCAGTGTTGCGGTTATTGTAAATTTATCATCAACTTTAATGGTGGAAGGTTGAGTGTGAATATTGAGAATCTTTACGTTGTTTTCATAGCCAAAGGCTTGATGATTGGCGATTACAAGTGAAATGGAAAGAATTACAATTACAGAAAGATGTAGAGTTTTCATTTTCCAAAATATGTACAGATTATCATAATTTTATTTTAATTTGCCAAGGGCCAGGAATTATCAGAAACGAAGGAAATTTCATTTTTCCCAGGTATCGAAAAGCTGTTCCCATGTCACCCGTCGATAATGGCGGAGGAGAAAAAGGAGCTTGAATCATGATTTCCTGTATTGTCATTGTCAATTCCTTTGCGTTTGAGTGCGGTACGGATGTAACAAACGACCATTCAAATTGAAATTCATTGTCAGTAGTAGTTCCTCCACCTCCAAAACGAGACAATTCATATGAATTACCAATATCGTCATACAATGTCATTCCAGAAAATTCAGGATGACCCGTGGAAAACTCCGCCATCTTGTCACCACAGGTTACTCTTTGGTATAGATAAAATCTCATTCCCTCATCATAAATTTCAAGCGAAGGTAATGTCAAATTCACAAATTCACTCTGAAGTCGGTGTGCTACAGGTACTACTTTTTTTATGTCTCCTAGTTTTGGAACAGTCCACGAACGGGCGATTTCAGATGGGATGTTTTTTAGAAACTCCAATTGAGTATCTTTTGTAATTATACAATAATCATCAGGGGTAACATCTGCAATTAGAATTGCAAAGTTTTTTTCAGCAGATAAATTGTTACAATAGAATCGATTATTTTTGCAAACCACAAACCCCAGAATATTATTTTTGCCAACCTTGGACTCACAAGACATACCATCTAGTGAAGCAATACACACCTTTTCAGCATTAATTGAAGGAATTTTCTCTATTTCCACTTGGACTAGTCCTCCCCCAATTCCGAAAATATTGTTGGCAACAAGATCACTTGCCCTAGCCTGTGGTAAAATTTTAGATTGTGATAGATACACAATATCAGAATCGTTTGGTGATTTATACCCAGTATCAACTGGAAGACAAATTGCTCCCGTGCTTTTTGTACCTGTTATTTTTACTATATCACCAGGTTTTATCCCAAGATCATTCATTTGTTCAGGCTCGATTCTGATTATTGTTGTTCCTAGATCCTCAAAAAGCGGAGGATGCAGTCTAAAAGTCTTTTTCATCGAATTTTTACCACTATGAGATCCGGTACGTGCATGGTTTAAAAAAGTGATGTAGATTTACTCGTCTGCATCAAAACCAAAAGCATGAAGCATTCTATACCCAAGTGCTGGAGTAATTTTTTTCTTTACCCATGGAACAAGAAACCATGCAGAAACATAGCTTGCCAAAAATACTATAGTACCAAGTATTATAATTTCCACAATGTGTCTATTCACAGAGTTAAATAAAAAAGTGATCTAGATTTTGATTATATAGGTTAGAAGTTGGTAAGAATACGCTATGACGGTCACAGTGATTATGTTCGAGGATTTCCTTTTTTACTTGCAATCATAATTAGAGCCACTCCTACAATCGTAATTATCACTCCGGATGCAAATGTTTGAACTGCTGTTCAGTTCTCACAGAAAGCAAAGGAATCAACCATTGGCATTGGAGGGCAGCCAGAAAGGGTTTGGGATGCTTGTGACAAATTAGATACTACTAGAAACAAACCTGTAACTACAACCAAGATCGAAATTATTGTAAGGGGTAGAGTTTTCATTATTTGCTTGAAGGATCTTCCATCTGACCTGCAAATAAGATCAAGCCAGTATGGTTATCATATATTATAAAAACAAACGGGTGGTCTGCATTAAACTCCAACGGTGGTATTCCTCCGCCCATGACAGCCTGTGTCATTACTATTGCAGTAGCAGCAGCTGCCTCAGTTCCTTTTTCATCAACATCTACAAATGCCTTGTGATACACTTGATCAATATACAAATTTCCATAATCACAAGAAGTTTTGTATCCGTCAATTCCTGAAAAATCTGCCATCTCACAATCAAATGCTGACGGCATGCCCATCTCTGATAGATTTTTCTTGAGTTTGTATGAAGTATGAAGTGTAAACTTGGGAAGATGTACTGAAACCTCATTCATTCGAAGATTGTCCCTCCACTTGTTGAACTTGTCTGCAGACAATACGTCTGCAAGATTGCCAGAACTTTTCTCCTTTGGAAGTATGATCATCATAGAGAGACCCCCTATGTTATACGGTTCACCTGGGCCAGTGATTATCATATTTCCTGTTTCCGTCTTGATTGCATTACCTGTGTTTGCCAATGTTGTATTGCTTACACTATATGGCATACTCAGTATCTTTAGATTTTCATCTTCAAGATAACCAAATCCTGTATTTGCATACATCATTGGAACTTTGACCGTACTGTTATTGGATAACGTAAAGTCTTCATCATGTGTCTTGGATTCATCAAACTTGTTCATCCAAGTTCCTTTGAAATAAATTGCGTTTGTAAGAATTAGAGCAATGTCAGCATCAGGTGGATGATATTCCTTTGGGAGCAGATCCATAATCTTGTGAGCGGTCTTGTTTTCCACCCACTTGTTTATTATTTGTCTAGATCCCTCAGTGTCCTTTTGAAAGTCCAGGTTTTCTGACTTTGCAGAATAGTATTTTTGCAAAGATTGGCTGTAATTGTCAAGTATGGGAAAATGTATGTCTACCCATAGTGCATTTGCAATATTCAAAGAATAACCTGCATCTGGCCTGTTTATCTTGGAATCAAGTCCTTTTATGGATTCTCTCTGGGTTTGTCTATCTGCAAATCCAAACACTGACTTGATCTCATTTTCTGTCTGTCCTCTTGCACCCTCGTATGCCATGGAGAAAGCATCAGATATGCTGTATGGCGAGAAGAATATGTCGCCCTTGTCTTTTTGGGCAATGTTTGACAATAAGAAAAATGCAAATGTGTTGCTTGCGTTAACTGGTCCCTTGGATTTTTGCATGGCGTCTTTTATTGAAATTCCATGGTATAGCATAAAAGCTGCAGGAGTTTTGCTTGTGTTTTCGTATTGTTCTGCTATTGGGATAGTTGGGTTGGCGGCTCCAGGTGATACAAGGGAGAACTTTGAGCTTGCCAAGTGCTGCCCGTCTGTTACAGATATTGTGTAATCTCCAATAGGGGCAGATGGAATTGTAATATATTTTTCAAATGAGCCAACAGGCGAGAATTTTTGTACTCTGTTATTATCAAAATCTGCAACATAGATATTGCCAGATTTGTCAAGTGTCACGCTTGTAGGAAATCCAAAATGCCCATTGTCTGTACCATACATTCCAGAGACTCCAAGGGTAGACAAATACGTGCCATCACTAGAGAATTCCTGGATTCTATGGTTGTAGGTGTCTGCAACATAGATATTGCCAGACGAATCAAACGCCATGCTTTGAGGGGTTGCAAAATGAGAATTGTCAGATGCTGCCTTTTCTGCTGATGAATATCTCAAGTTTGACATTTTTGTGTAGGTTGAATTGTCCGATGCGGTTTTTCCCTTTATGTCTAGTGTTGTCATGAATTTTCCATCACTTGAAAATTCTTGGATTCTGTTGTTTGCACTATCTACCACATAGATATTTCCAGATCTGTCTAGTGCTACACTTGCAGGATAACAAAAGTGTGCATTATCAGTACCAAACTCACCCGGAATTCCCAAAGTGAATAGATACGTGCCATCACTAGAGAACTTCTGAATTCTATGGTTGTAGGTGTCTGCAACATAGATATTTCCGGATGTATCAAGTGCTACACCCTCGGGATAACTAAAGTGATTGTTATCCAGGCCGTATTCTCCTGAGACTCCGAGTGTGGATAGATACTTGCCATCACTAGAGAACTTTTGAATTCTATGGTTGTATGTGTCTGCAACATAGATATTTCCGGATGTATCAAGTGCTACGCTTATTGGCGTGTTAAAATGAGAATTGTCGGTACCAGACTGTCCTGATACACCGAGTGTTAACTTGTATTCTCCAGAGCTTGAAAACTTTTGGATTCTGGAGTTTCCTCTATCTACTACATAGATATTTTCGGATTTATCTAGTGCCACCCCCTCAGGATAACTCAAATGTGAATTATCTGTGCCAAATCTTCCAGATATTCCAAAAGTAGACATGTATGTTCCCGGTTCTGTTGTTATGTCAACTACAGAATTGCCAGGAAGGGTTATCGTAACTGGCATGGATGGAAGAAATCCTTTTGCTGATATTTTTATTATATCACCAGCACTTGCCCTGTCAGATGACAAGACAATAGGTTGTGTTCCAGTAGTAGGATTCTGACTTTGATTTTCATTCTTATTGGCCTGTTCAATGTTTGTAGTTGTTGAATGCTGAGGTTTCATAGTTGAGACATACATGAATGTAGAGGCTACAATCACTGATATTGTAATTAAAATTAAGATCTGTATTTTTTTCATAAATTTGATATTATTAACAAGGTGTACGATTTAATGTTTAATTGTATCTGTTCTAAATACGGTAGAAAAAACTCATAATTTTTTTTCTTTAATTTTATATGTTTGAATATCATGGTTTGAGTGATATTTAGTAGATTTGTATTCGTATACAAATGATGTTCCAACAAGCCCAATCATGATTAAGAAAATTACAAGATATTTCATTTACAGATACGACATTACTAGGGTATAAAAAATAAGTGTAGAATTTCTAGTCAATTCTTTCTAATTTCCTTAGGTCTCAGTCTGGTAAAATCTAGGACAATGCTGTTCCATTTTATTTAACATCAACTAATAACAACAAATCATTTGATATTTCCAGGATACGGACCCAATTGAATAACTGATGTTATGTTATATGATTTTTCATCTATAATTGAAATATTGTTAAAGAAGTAGCTTGGTACGTATATCTTACTAGTAACTGGATTTACAGCTACATTCCAACTATACAAGGGATGTATCTCTTGGATTTTGGTATCTGTGTTGCCATCTATAACATACACTGTTGAAGTAAGTCCATCTGCAACATAGATCCTATTTGTAATTGGATTAACTGCCATACCTTCTATACCCGGACCAAGAAGGATTGGTTTACCTGTGATACTATTGCTAATTCCATCAATCACAGAGACTGTCTGACCGCCATAGTTTGAAACATAGATGCGATGGGTATTTGGGTTTACAGCTATTCCAGCAGGATTAATTCCAACCTGTATGTCTGCGATTTTTGTGTTCTTGCTACCATCTATTACAGACACCGTACTGTTTTCCCGTTTGGAATTTACTGGATAATGTTTGTTCAGCACATAGATTAGATTTGTATTGGAGTCAACAGCTATTCCAAAAGGATTCCAGCCAATCTGCAATTGCGCTATCTTGGTATTGTTGTTGCCATCCATAACAGATAGTGTACCATTTTGTTCTATTCCAGTACTTGTTTTATATCCAATAACATAGACTAGATTTGTTTTTTGATTAATTGCTATTTGAGAAAAAATTACTGATTGGATTTCAGCAATTTTATTATTGTTTGTTCCATCTACGACTAGAATCGTATCGTTATGTTTGTTATCAGGTCTATTAACTTCAGTTACGTAGATTCTGTTTGTATTTGGATTAATAGCCATCTTAAATGGCATACCATTAGTGGGTATGTCAGCAATCTTTGTGTTAGTATTTCCATCCATGACTGAAATGGTATGAGAGACTTCGTTTGCAACATAGATGCGGTTGGTATTTGGATTAACAACTACATTAGCAGAACCATTATCAGAAGATAATGTCAAGCCATATTTTGATGATGTCTGCATCATAGTTTCAGTTCCGCCAAGGAATGAAATACAGGTATTATTCTCTACTGGTACACAAAGGAAATTTCCAAGATAAATCATGCTTGCAAGTATTATTCCAACAGTAATTCCCATTGAAACAAACCACCACCTAAATCTCATGAATTAAAATCATATTTTGCAGTTTAAAAAAGTGGTGTAGAATACTAGTTAAATGGGTGAGCTTAGACTGCTGCCAGTTTTGTCAAAGAACTACAGGCACCGATTTTCGCAAAGAATAAACAAAAAAGCCTACACCACCTAATGCTACAACGATGCCAGTATAGATTGTAAGACGACTGATAGGTACGGCTGTTTCACAATTTGGGCAATACATTCCAGTACAGATAAAATTCGCACATAGTTCATATCCGTAAATTCCTAAAACTACTCCACCTATTATCAAAACTATTCCAATTGTGGTTAGAGTTTTCATTTTATCTCAAACTCCTTTTTGATTTCGTTGTTTAGAAATAAAACGTGTATGGTATACTTGGATGCATCTCGGATTGCCAATGAGTAGGTATCATTTTTACTTGGATATACAACATTAAAGAAAGTTGGATCCTCTATTGGACACATGAGTGGAGGGAATTTTTTTTCAAATACTATGACTGAAGGCTGATCGGATTTGTAAATTGTAATTTCTGGCATTGCACAAGGAATTCCATAGCCGGTTGCTTTGAATTGGAATTTTATTACTTGATTAGTATTGTAAGTATCATAGATTCCTACCAGTTCTAGATTTACATATGATACAGGAAACGACGACTGAAGATGTGGTAAAAGTACATAGATTCCCATAACTGCAACTGCTCCTATGATGATAATTATTGAAAGATGTAGGGTTTTCATTTTTTCATCACGCTATGGATACGGAATATACCTTACACCGATTCCAGTAAGACCCTCAATTTTAACATCATACAACATGACAGGACACGAATGTGTTACCCCAACAAATGGAAAGTCACTTGAAACTATTTTGGAATTATCATCATATCCTACAGCAAAAGGCGTGCCCCCACAAGAAAAACGTAATCCATAAAATCCAGTTTGATTTCCGGTTTTTATCCAGTAAACCATGGTCGAATCTCCTTTTGGAATCATATTACTTGTAGAACCAATCCAAGTTGTAATGTCTGTTGCGTTCAGATACGAGTTATTTGGATCAAAGATTCTGATTCCTCCTACAATTGGTACTGGAGTGTCATTAGGGTTTGAATATTTTACACAAATCTTTCCAATGGAGTTTGTAGGCATGTATAGTACTGCAATGCCCGTATCTGATTGCGGATAAAGAGTATCACATTTTGTATAGTAATCATTTGTAGAAATTCCCGTCCCAAATGTTGTTGCCCAACCGCGTATGGCAAGATTCTTTCCTGTTTCTATTGTAACACATGCAAAAGATCCATCTTCTGCCTTGATAATCAAATGAAGATCCTGACTGCATTTTACATATTCGGGTTTTATTCCCGATTTGAATTGCTCCAAGGGTGATTTCATATCAATTGATACTGTAGTTTTTGGACCATATTGGACAGTAGTGTTTGCAATTGATTTTGAACAGAGATTACCCGCATAACATGTCACTGTATCAGAATTTCCAAGAATTGTAAAATTCGACTCTTTATGATAAATTCCACTGGCACCAACAATTGCCCAGTTTCCTGCTTTGGCATCAGAAGGAATTTTCAGATCTGACGCAAAATATCCATCTCGATCACTAAATGTTGTTTTTGAAGCCTTCATCATCCCCTGCGGATTATCCAGTACAATCTGAATGGGGTCTACCGTGACTAGATTGCCACTAATTTCAACAAGCTGTCCAGGTAGAAAAGAGCCTTTTATGGTCATAAAGAAAGGGTTTCCATCACCCAAATCATTTTGAGGAGGACTTGCATTATTTTGTGCAAAAGCATCAGCCATTACAACAGTAGATGCAAATAAAACAAATATTGTAATCATGAAGAGAGGTAGAGTTTTCATATCCTATTCTCTAAAACGCCTAAAATAAAATATCCAAAATCCGATAACTGCAGACACACCAATCGTAATTATCAGTATCGAATTAAACAATGCTTGTTCCGGTGCTATGCACCCTACACAACCTGTATACCCAGTATGTGCTATAGAAGTTGAGAATGCGGGTTCACCTTGTATCGAATAGGCATTGGCATGTCCTTCAACACTTACTATTCCTCCATGAGGTTTTGTAGGGATAGACAGATGATATTTGGAATCTACTGTAAAATCCATGTCCGAGTTTCTAATAGGAGCCCCTGAGACTGTTCTGTCACCAAAAACTGCAGAGAATGATGTAGTCGTTACTTTTTTTCCTTGATATGAAACTCCTGCTGTATCTGATACGGTATATGCAGGATCAAACAATGAATCCCACCTGTCAAATGGTAATTGTATTGCAGTATCAACAAGATTCTGGTTTAATGCATTTTCTGCATCTGTACCTTGAAGAATATAATAAACATCAGGCAACGTCTTGATTACATCTATTGGGTAATTGATCTCCAAGTTACCATATTGTTTTGTGTTTATTACAATGGGGCTTTTCATATCAAATGTAATCCAAGAAGCATCGAAGATGGTTGGTTTATCAAATTCTCCTTTGCTCAATGTATATCCCTCTACTGTAGGAGTCAGTGTAATATCATAGTCGATTGAAGTTACGTTGTTTTTTCCAAGTATGTGAACATTATAGCTTATAGTCAAATTACTAAAACTTGCAGAACTCTCTTGTTTTGAGAATTCATTGTTTATCTGTTGCATTAATGATTTTACCGTAGGATTATTGTTAGAATTTTCAGTAAAAGAGATTGTGATATTTTTTCCTTGCAAAAGATCTTTTAGTTTTCCACCGTTTGGATAATCAATGTTAACTGTCTTGGTAAACTCAAATCTTGGAGTTATAGGATGTCCGTCAATCGGCAGAAAGATTTCATAATTAACTGATGCCCATACAGGAGTTATCATACCCAAGATAATCAAACTTGCCACAAATATGGAGTAATGTAGAGTTTTCATTTTTTCATCTCTCAATATGGAATTACATCTACCCATACATCCGGATACACTTTAGTAATTTGGGGTTTTTTGCATTCAAGAAATCCATTTACTTTTGAAGTTGAGGTTAAATTGGCATGGTACTTGTATTCCATTCCGGGTGGTATCACATTGAAAGTTTTGATCGTAGTTGTTTGATTGTTTGAGACATAGTTTACAGAACAATTTTCAAACGTATGAATTCCTGCATTGATAATCTCAAATGTTACATCTGATTGAGTAGGGTTTCCAACTCCTTGTGCAAAATGACTTGCAAGGTCATATCCTATATAATCAGGAGGCTGGGCAAGTGGCTGCTCTCCTATTGTCAAAAGTACGCGGTCTCCTCCACAAATGCCAGGCGGGAGATATAACCAATAAGTTCCACGTGTTGCGTTTTGTTGTGCAGATATTGATGTAGTAATTGTGGCATACCCCTCAGGTCCTGCTTTTGCAAAGCTAGGTGTATAGCTTAGAACCAAACCCGAATGTGCCTCACTTGCAAGAGGTTTGTTGTTCAAGACAGTTGAATTGTCAAGATTCAAAAGATTCTCGCTTAGAAAGTACAAGCCACCTGCAAGATTTGCATCTTTAGAAAATTGCCCCTGATGCACCTGCAGAACAAAAGATCCAGTACTACCGGGCTTCAAAAGATAGTCGTCAATTTCTGGA
>JAJSDS010000089.1 GCA_028580875.1 Nitrosotalea sp. | reverse complement strand
ACTAGTGCCTCAACCTATTACACAGAGTATAACAGAAGAGATCTTACCAGAAGTACCAAAACCTGAACTCGTACACGAACCAGAAAGAAAGATTCAGCTTCCTGCAGCAATCAAGATACCTGAAGAAGAAAAACTGGAAGATGATGACAAGGATTTAGATAAGATAAAAAGCGAAATAATGAAAGCGTTATCAAAATTAGAACAAGTAGAGGTAGAATAATTGACAGTAGATGATGCCATTGAGGCATTATCACCACAGGCATTAAAGATGGTTAAGAATAATTTTGTCATAGGCCTTGGAAGTGGAAGAGCTGCAACAGCAATAGTAAAGCTATTATCATCACATATTAAAAAGAACAAATTTTCTGTTAAAGCAATACCTACATCCTTGCAGATCAAAATGGAAGCTGAAAGAGGTGGAATTCCAATAATAGAGGCAGACCAGATCAATCATGTTGATCTAGTCTTTGATGGTGCAGATCAAATAGATGCAAAAGGAAATATGATAAAAGGTGGAGGCGGAGCACTCTTGCGGGAAAAAATTCTGATAAATATTGCAAATAAAGTTGTAATAATTGCGGATGAATCAAAATTTGTCAGGAAACTTGATCGAAGTGTTCCTGTAGAGGTTCACCCATTTGCACGAAATACAGTAGTAATACAAATAAGAAAACTTGGTGGAAAACCACACATTAGACTACTAGAACGCGGGTATCCATTTGTAACTGAGAATGGAAATATCATACTAGATTGTGATTTTGGCCAAATACAAAATCCTAAAGAACTTGCAACAAAAATAATAGAGATTCCAGGCGTTATAGAGGTAGGAATATTTCCAAAACCAGATATTATTTACAAGGCAAAAGAAGATGGCAAATATGAAATTATTTCATGATAGCAGGATGCGAATTACAGAATGAAATGTGATCGTTGTGAAAACATGGTTATTTATTCACGAAAATACTCTGGCGAGAATCTTTGTTCCAAGTGTTTTTCAAGTTCAATTGTAAATAAAACTACAAGAACAATTTCAAAATATAATATGATAAAATCAGGTGATGTAGTAGGAGTTGCAGTATCAGGTGGAAAAGATTCCCTTTCCTTGTTACAAATATTAAAAGAGATTTCGTTAGAACACAATTTTACTCTAAAAGCTATTACAGTTGATGAAGGAATTCCAGGATACAGAGATGAAGCTCTTAAGATTGTAGAAGATTTTTGTAAAAAAATTGATGTAGAACATAAAGTATATCCATATAGATCTCTTTTTGGTACAACTTTAGAACAGACCTTAGAGGTTAGGGGTAATGAAAAAATTTCATCTTGTTCTATATGTGGAATATTAAGAAGAAGAGCAATTGATTTTGGTGCCATCGATCTCAAAGTTGATGTAATAGCAACAGGTCATAACTTGGATGATATGCTACAGACTTTTATCATAAACCTCATTTCAGGAGATACAAAAAAAATTGGTTGGATGGATCCTGACACCTCTAAAAATAAGACTCGAAAGATAAAGCCATTTTGCGAGATTTATGAAAACGAGATTGTATTCTATGCATTTACAAATGAGATTCCATTTCAATCAGAGGAATGTCCCCACATGAACGAGGGTATTCGAACTGAAATTCGTAATTTTCTAAATTCCTTAGAAAAAACGCATGCAGGTATAAAAAATAACATGTACAAGTCAATCCTAAAGATCTCAACCACCCTCAAAGGTTCTAACAATTTAGAATGGAGAACTTGTGTAAAATGTGGAAGTGAATGCACAGGTGAAATATGTTCAGTCTGCAACACATTGACTAACCTGCGATTGAACTAACCCTAATGCACATAAAGAACTTGTAATTACAGTAATTTTGGTAGTAGGTAGGGTTGGGGCGCTAGCCGTGCCCTATCTCTGAAACCGGCTATATGCAGAGACCAGTAACTGCTGGATAAATCTCTAGATAGACGGTACTCGCTTGACTTGCGGATATGAAATCACGCCGAAGCGGGTGGATACAGGACAGAGGTTGTCCGAAGGGATGGCTCTCAAGTTCTAACTGCCGAAAGGGATGAGGTCCGGGAGGGAGCAATCCTAAGGTAGAGCATCCACGCTGCTTCGTCTACGTGGCGGATCTTGCTTGACTTGAGATGAGACCGCTTGTCTAGACTGGAACTAGCGGATCTACTACCTTAATATTCTTTAATTAGACAAGAAATAGTATGGAAGGATTAATTTCAGGAAAAAAGAGAACTTATGATGAATTTAGATCAAGCATACCTTCTGGTATAGTAACGCTATTTGATGAACTTCGCAATTATTGTTTTACACTTGGGAAAAATGTGATCGAAGATGTACGTATGCACAGAGTTGTATTTGCAAAATCAATTACATTTAGAAGTTTTGTAGACATTGAACCTCAACGAGACTTTATCATAATAAAGATCAAAAGAGACAGAAAAGAACCAGAAAAAGAAATACAGGTAAAATCAAGTGACAGCCTCGATGAGATCAAAAGACTTCTTTTGGACGCATACACTAACATACATTAATAATGAATTTCAAAATCAGAAAATTCGTTAACATAATTTTCCTCAATAATCTTTAATTCTTTTACAACTGCACCAGCAGATCCAAAACGAGCCCATTCCACTACAGCATCTACGTTTGAATCATTTCCTTCAAGGATTGCTTCTACACTGTCATCTGGAAGATTTCTAACCCATCCAAAAACATTGTTTTGTTCAGCTGTTTCCATCATTCCTTGACGGAAATAAACACCTTGAACTCTCCCTTGTATCAAAAGACGAACTCTCTTTGAATTCATAGTATCTTTATTTTTTAAAACTACTAATTAGTCTTGAGAGATTATTCTCGCTCTTTCATTCTAGAACGGCCAGTCTTTCTAGCCGCGATACTTCCAACCTTACGTCCAGGCGGAGCGTTTCGTGATACTGTTGAACTTCTTCCAACATGTTGATGTCTTCCACCACCGTGTGGGTGTACGTATACAGCTTGAGCAACACCTCTGACTATTGGATACTTGTGTCCCTTTGAGCGCTTTCGTCTCCATGCAGGTCCAGCTCTCATAAATGGTCTATCACCAACACCCCCTCCAGCAAGAACTCCTATCATGGCTCGGTTTTGTGGATTAAGGGTTGTAAACTTTCCAGATGGTAGTTTTATCGTCACACCTTCAGAACTATGTGAAAATACTGTTGCATATGTTCCAGCAGATTTTACTATTGCTCCTCCATCACCAAAATGTTTCTCAACATTACATACGATGGTACCATCAGGAATGTTTTGAACACTAATTACATTACCAGGAGATATGTCAGACTTAAGACCAAATTGGAATTTAGAGCCAATTTTGGTACCCAAAACAGATGGAACAAAAGACAATAAACCAGTTTCAAATCGGACTTTAGCAAGAGGAGCATCTCTTCCAGTCTCATGAACAATATCAACCACTTTGGCCTCGTGTTGTTCTGCCAATGGAAATCGAGGATATTTAGCAGGAAGTAACTTTCCAGTAGAAGCTGCACGGAACTGCATTCCTCCTCTACCTCGTCTTCTTACTAGTGGTCGCTTACCCAAAGTACCGGTTTTGGTTTATCTTGTAAATTTTAATCTTCTGATCCTTTGTTCCGGATCAAAGACGACAAAGGTATAAAAATTAGTTTGAGGGTGCTAAAACTGTGAGCCAGAACACACTCTCCCTTAAGGTACTTGAGGCTTATACTCGTGATGTGGGAAGAGGAGTGGCACGTATTGATTATGATTCTATGGATTCACTAGGGGCTTCCACAGGTGATGTTATCGAAATTAAGGGAAAAAGGAGAACTGTAGCCAAGTGTTTACCACTTTATCCTTCTGATGAGGGAAAAGGAATCATCAGAGTAGACGGTTTAGTTCGAAATAACGCAGGTATTGCAATTGGTGATACTGTTGCGGTAAGAAAGATCAAAGCAGTAGCTGCTGAAAAAGTGGTTGTTGCCCCATTAGAAGCAATACCTCCAATTGATGAGAGATACCTTGCAGATGCGTTAGAAAGTGTTCCATTGATAAAAGGAGATAATGTGATGGTACCTTATTTTGGAGGAAGGTTAACTTTTCAAGTCATAGGGGTTACACCTGCAGCTGACGCTGTTCTTGTTACACAAAAGACAGTATTTCACATTGCAGAAAAGGGAGAGACTCTTCGTGGTGTACCACAGGTAACTTATGAAGACATAGGAGGATTAACTGACGAAATAAAGAAAGTTCGTGAAATGATAGAACTTCCACTCAGACATCCAGAAATTTTTGAAAAACTTGGCATTGAAGCTCCAAAAGGAGTATTATTGTACGGACCACCAGGAACTGGAAAAACATTATTGGCAAAAGCTGTTGCAAATGAAAGCAATGCCCACTTCATTAGCATATCAGGACCAGAAATAATGAGCAAGTTTTATGGTGAAAGTGAAGCTAGACTAAGAGAAATTTTCAAGGAGGCAAAGGAGAAATCTCCATCCATCATATTTATTGACGAAATAGATTCCATTGCACCAAAAAGAGAAGAAGTTACAGGAGAAGTAGAAAGAAGAGTAGTTTCTCAATTACTTTCTCTAATGGACGGTCTTGAAGCAAGAGGAAAAGTGATTGTAATTTCTGCAACCAATAGACCAAACGCAATTGATCCAGCTCTTAGAAGGCCTGGAAGATTTGATAGAGAAATTGAGATTAAAGTACCTGACAAGAAGGGCAGAAAAGATATCCTAATGATACATACAAGAAATATGCCGCTTAGTGATGATGTCAATGCAGACAAAATTGCTTCAATTAGCCATGGCTATGTTGGAGCAGACTTGGAATATCTGTGCAAAGAAGCTGCAATGAAGTGCCTCAGAAGATTACTACCTGAATTGAATTTAGAAGATGAAAAGCTACCGCCAGAAACACTTGATAAACTAGTGGTCAATGGTGATGATTTCCAAAATGCAATAAGAGAAGTCACACCATCAGGAATGCGTGAAGTATTCATTGAAAATCCAGATGTAAGCTGGGATGAAGTTGGTGGACTAGAAAGTGTCAAGCGTGAGCTACAAGAAGCTGTAGAATGGCCAATGAAATATCCCACATTATATTCAAAGCTTGGACACAGAATGCCAAGAGGAATATTGTTACACGGTCCGAGTGGAACTGGAAAAACCTTGATGGCAAAAGCTGTTGCAACTGAAAGTGAGGCCAACTTTATTTCCGTAAGAGGACCAGAATTACTATCAAAATGGGTAGGCGAATCAGAACGTGGAATAAGAGAGATATTCAGACGAGCAAGACAAGCATCACCATGTGTGATATTTTTTGATGAGATTGATTCTATTGCACCAATACGCGGAGTAGGTGGAGAGACAGCTGTTACAGAAAGAGTGGTAAGTCAGCTTTTAACTGAATTAGACGGAATAGAAAGTTTGCATGGAGTTGTTGTGCTCGCTGCAACTAACAGAGCTGACATGATAGATACAGCTTTACTAAGACCGGGTAGATTTGATAAGATAATACTTGTTCCATTACCAGATAAAGAAGGAAGGAAGAAAATACTGGAGATAAATACAAAGGAGATTCCAGTGATAAGAGAATCCATGGTAAACAGTGTCAAGAATCCAGATTATGTAGACATTGACAAGATTGCAGAGGCAACTGATGGAATGAGTGGTGCAGACGTAGCATCAATAGCAAACACTGCAGTATCACTTGTCATACATGAGTTTCTTGACAAATATCCTGATCAAAAGGAAGCTGAAAAACAGGCCACAGAGGCAAAGGTTACAATGAGACATTTCGAAGAGGCAGTAAGAAAAGTAAAGACACAGAAGGAATTGAAGATAGGCGAAAAGGTAGCAGTCCCATACTATAGGTAATTTTAATAAAATAACTTTTCTAGTCTTAGTGAATGTCGCAGTTTGGATACAAGGGCAAAGGACTAGAATTTCTTACAAGTAATAAAATAGAGATAGGAAGTCAAGTAAAAATTCATGCAGATTCAATTTATTCTGGAGTTGTAATGCCAAGATACGAACACAGTGATGATCACCATATCGTATTAAAACTAAAAAGCGGATATAACATAGGATTAGAACTTGACAAGATAAAAAAAATAGAGTTAGAGGCGGCACCAACAATGAAAAAAGAAACCAGTCATCATAATTCACAACCAAATCCAAAACTTCCAAAAATTCTTTTGCTGTCTACCGGAGGAACAATTGCAAGCAGAATAGATTATAGGACTGGTGCAGTCACTCCTGCTCTCACTGCTGCAGAGCTTAATGCAAGTGTTCCGGAACTGTCAGATATTGCCAATATAGATACTGAAGTACTTTTTTCAGAATACTCTGAAAATTTGCTTCCAGAACACTGGATAAAGATTGCAGAGAAGCTCGATTCCTATTCCACATCAGAGTATGATGGAATCATAGTAGCACATGGTACAGATACTATGCAATACACAGCATCAGCACTAGCATTTTCCTTGGCAGGATTTCCAAAACCTGTTGCTCTAGTAGGTTCACAGAGATCATCAGATAGACCATCCTCAGATGCAGCATTGAATTTAATTGCAGCAACAAGATTTTTGACAGATATACATTCTCCTGGAATTTTTGTGGTGATGCATAATAATTCAAGCGATGAAGAAATTGCCTGTAATTGGGCAACACGCGTAAGAAAAAACCATACCAGTAGACGAGATGCGTTCAAGACGATAGGAGGTCCTCCAGCATATATCGTAAAGGCAAACAGTATTGAAAAAGATAAGATGTTTGACATCCCCAAGAGAGAATATGTGCCTAAGATTAAATTTGACAATCGCGTCTTGTTGCTAAAATATTATCCAGGTCTTGACCCCAGAATTGTA
>JAJSDS010000088.1 GCA_028580875.1 Nitrosotalea sp. | reverse complement strand
CTCAGACACATCTGCCCAAGTGAGAATGCTGCCTCATGGCGCACAAGTTCATTAGGATAATTTTTCAATATACTTGCAACATGTGGAACCACATCTTCTCCACCCATGTCCACAAGAATGCAGACTGCCCTGCAGCGTATGACAAAATCTTTGTCATTTAGAAGACCAACAAAGTATTCCTTGTCTTTATTCTCATACTTTTCTTCCATTTCGGATAAGAGTTCAAGACGGTTTGCTGGAATGACTTCCATGCACATGATTTTATCATCGAATATTTAGTCCTTATCAACTAGATTGACATGAAAACATTTGGTAATTTATTACAGCATTATATTCGGTTTGATAATTCTTGATTGCAGAACTAGATTATTTTTTTGAAAATGATTTCTTATGGCATCTTCTGATACAAGCAACTTGTCAGTGTACAGATAGACATCTCCTGTGAACCTAAAAGTTTCCATGTCTGGCATTTTTGCACCACTGGTATTTTTGTAGCTAGACTTATCGGTTTTTTGTATCTCCAAGAGGAACTTTTCTACCAAGTCAGGAATCTGGACATATTCACTGCTCAATTCTGGAATGATCATTGCAACATGTCTATATTTTTGATCATCATCGTGTATTGTCAGCATCCTGAATTTTTTGGTGTTTTTTGTTTCCCCGGTTTTCTTGTCGGTGAGCACAAATTCCCAGTCAGCATGGATTGTAGAGCATTGGGAAAACTCATTTTGTATCTTTGACATTGCAGATTCAATAACGTCTGGTTTTCTCAATTATATCCAAAGATAATGACAAAAATGAGGCCTTTATTTCTAGTGATTAATTGTATAAGGTTTTAGAACCAATCCATCAGTAAATCACGTGCTCTTTTTGAGAGCGATTCATCGTAGCAGGTATTATAGATGCAAGAAGTACAAACGTGGATATGTAAAATATCAGATGTATTGAATTCATGAAACTAGATACGGTTGCCTCTGAATTTACCTGATTAGATGCACCCAGAAAGATCGATTCCAATTCAGATAGAGGTACAGTGCTTGCAATCAAGGCAAACGATATTCCAAGACTCATTATGTTTCCAAGGGTCACAAGTGTGGTACTCATCCCCGCTGCAACTCCACGTCTTTGGGGCGGCACTGCATTCATGATTGAAGATCGGTTAGGGGATGCAAAGATTCCCATGCCAGCACCTACTAGTGAAAGCGGCAGAACCAGATCATCAAAACTTGTTTTGGGACCAATCTGGGAGAGTATCAAAAATCCAACTGCCGACAATAACAATCCAGCAATCGTCAATAGTTTTGAGCCATACCTGTCAGAAAGCCATCCACTTATTGGTCCAAATGTTGCAATTGTAAATGAAACTGGAATCAAGTAGAGCCCAGCTGTGAAAGGATTCAGATGCATGGATGGTCCCTGCAGATAAAATGCCATAATCAACACCAATGCACCTCGTGCAAGTGCATTTAGAAATATTGTAACATTTCCTGCAGAAAAAAATCTAATTTTAAAAAGGGACAGATCAAACATTGGCTCTTTTATTTTCGATTCAACATATCCAAACAATGCCAAGAAAGAAAATCCTCCAGCCAAGAGAAGTATAGCACCAAATGAATTTACCACTTGCAGCGAACCAAATGTAATTCCAAGCATTACCATCGTAAGGCCCCCAACTAGGATCAAGTTTCCAGCCCAATCTATCTTGCCTTTTACAATTGAACCAAGCTCTCGAAGTTTGGCCTTTGACCAAATAATTGCAAAGATACCAATTGGAATATTTACCAAGAAGATTGACCTCCAGCCAAGCGTTTCAGTAAGAATTCCACCTAGCACCAAGCCCAGTGCGGAGCCAATCACAATAGAGACTTGGTTTAGCCCAAGGGCTTTGCCCCGCTCTTTTGCGTCAAAGGCATCAGTCAATATGGCAGCACTGTTAGAGAACAAAAATGCAGCCCCAAGGGCCTGGATTATTCTAAACATTATCAGTTCTGGACCAGTCTGGGCAAGGCTGCAAAGAAACGATGCAATCGTAAAAAGTATCAGACCAAAGTTGTACAATTTTACCCTGCCAAACATATCTGCCAGCCTGCCAAAACTGAGAAGGACAGATGTAGTTACAAGTCCATATGAGAGAATTATCCATATTGTCTCAATGAGTGAAACATGCAGGTCAGGCACAAGCCTAGGAAGTGCAATTATTAGAATATTGGCATCAAGTGATGCCATCAATATGCATATTGTAGTATTAGTTAGCGCTATCCACTTGTATTGCATTATTTTGGCTTGAGCAAGTTGCTATAAATCTCATGTTGATTAAAAAATAGTTGTAGAAAAAATTTCTAGTTGTTCACTGCATATTTTTCCGGTAGATCAACTAGGATCAATTCAGTTGGAGACTCGGCACGCATCACAAGGTTTTCTTTTGACACCATGGCAGCATCGCGGGTATTCAAAACATCATTGCCCAATTTTATTTTTCCATCGATTACAAACAAGTATGATTGCCTACCGGGACTCATCTTGTGTTCTACTTGATTTCCAGCAGCAAGTGTTGCAAGATAAAATTCTGCATCTTGGTGAATATGTAATGCGCTAGTGTTTGGAGTATTTTCAGATACAACCACCGGTACTAGTTTATTCATCCTTTCTTGCTTTGTAAATTTTTTTTGCTCCCAAGATGGTGCCAACCCTTTCTTGTTTGCAAATACCCACATTTGTAAAAGCCTCAATGGTTTTCCTTTTGATGGGTTTGATTCTGCATGCATTATTCCAGAGCCCGCAGTCATCCTTTGAACTTCACCGGGATGAATCACCCCGTGATTTCCTTGGTTATCTTTGTGTTCTAGTTCTCCATCTATGACATATGTTATTATTTCCATGTCCCTGTGGTGGTGGAAATCAAATCCAGTGCCTGGCTGTATCTCATCGTCATTGAATACTCGTAATGGTCCAAAGTTCATCTTGTCAGGATTTTGATAGTCTGCAAATGAAAAATGGTGGTATGTAGTGAGCCAGTCAGTCTTGTTTTGATAGTGCTCACTTGCCCGTATTATCTTGGCACTCATTTTGATAGGGCTAGACTCTTTCTGAATACTTTGGCTATGTTTCGTATTGTTACACTGCTTATGCCAGATGCTTGGGCAATCTTGTCCTGAGTTGTCTTTTCTTCATTTAGTACTGCAGATAGGAACAGGGCAGTGGCTGCAAGCGAGACTGGGTTTTTACCGTCAGCGATTCCCTTTTGTTTTGCTTTTTCTATTATATCCAGTGCATCTCTTTTTGCTTTTTCACTCAATCCCACAGATGTTCCAATCTTTGATACAAACTCTGATGGGTTTAGTGAATCCACATGCAACTCCAATGCTTTGACAAATACCCTATAGTGTCTTGACAAGCCCTTGAAAGATACATTTCCTACATTTGAGATATCCTGTAGTGTCCTTGGTACACCAGACTCTCTGCATGCAACATATAATGCAGAAAGAATCATTCCAGAGATTGTCCTTCCGCGAATGATGTTTTTTGTCAGCGCTTTTCTGTACAAGTAAGCTGCTCGCTCCACTACAGCATCAGAGACATCAAGTTTTGGTTGAATTGCACCCATTATGACAAATGCAGAGCGCAAGTTTCTTTCAGCAGAACTTGATTTACTTCTACTGTCCCATGTACGTAGTCTGTTAAATGTATACTTCATGTATGTAGATATTGAATTCCCAGATGCATCCTTGTCAGAGTGTCCAATTATTGTAGACAATCCCTTGTCATGGATAGATAGTGCAGATCCAAGACCAGTTCTTGTGCTGTTTGAATAATCCTCAGGCCCAAGTGATCTTTGTTCAAATCCAAAATCTTCAGTCCTATCTGTAATCACTTCACCGCAGCTTGCACACAGAACTTCACCGCGAACATTGTCTGTTATCAGTGGCCCATGCAAGATACCATTACTTGTGCATGCGTTCTTATTTTCAAATACGAGTTTTTGTTTCTTATTAGATATCATTTGTATAGTTACTATATACTTGTAAGTATTTAAAATGGTAAGTAAAGGTACGTGTATCAGATTAACTTACGGTAAGCGTCCATGAGGAGTAAACCCCATATATCTAAGCAACTTCAGACGGTTTTGAGTAGATCTCTTTTAAGATTCTGGGTTTTCCATCCTTGAATATATCCTTGGCGCAATATTGCATGGAAAAAGATGCCATTGACTCAAGTATTGGGTTTAGCGCCATTCCTTTTTTTGTTATAGCATATTCTATTTTGACTGGAGTTCCAGCATAGACTCTCTTCTCAATTATGCCATTTTTCTCCATTTCCCGCAGTCTTGCAGATAGTGTCTTTGGGTTTATTCCCTCCACAGAGTCCAGAAACTGGTTGAACCTTGTCTGACCAAGCTTTGTCATGTTGCGCAAGATATGTACAGTGAATTTTTTTCCAATAATTTTAAAAGTATTATCAATGGGGCATGCCTTGAGAGAATCAAGCAAATGTTTGCATTCTTCTTCTTTCAACTTACCATATCCTCACTTGATATAGGTAATATCACTTTCTAATTTATATGCTTACCTTTGTATATCTAGTATAAGAAACAACATGACATCGCAGACACAACACAAACACCAGTGGTCTGTAAGATCAAATCACTGGCAATGCAATACGTGTGGAAAGACATACGGATAAAATCTGACTTTCCAACTTTTTTATTATTTTGGTTTGGATTTATGACAGTCAATGCATATCTCAACTGTCTTGCCATATTTTTTAGAGTAATAAGCACCAAGTTCTCTGTGTAGACCACACATAAAGCAGAGGCCAAAATTCACAAAAATAGTTACGGTGTCATCTGTAATAGATTTTTTGTCCAACCTATAAATGAAAATTTTCTAGCCTTCTTGAAAAGGCAAAGAGGCCAACAATCAAAAGAATCGATGCTCCAAATATTGGCATTGCAAGTGGGCCAAACTCTGGAACCGTTGCAGTCATTGTTTTTGTTTGTGTCACAACAAATCCATTTATCTTGGAGCTTGCAATTATACTAAAATCTCCAGAGGATGCAGTCGATGGAATCTTGAATTGTAATGCAAAGTTTCCGTTTTGATCAGATTGCACAGTCCTGATCAGTATGAGATTTCCTGCAGAGTCTTTTATCTGCAGCCCAACAAGTGCATTTGGTTGCCCTGATACAGTGCCACTCAGCTGTACCGTATCTCCTGGAAGATAATGGTCCTTGTTTGTGGCAAGCGTTATTGACTGATCTGGCTCTTGTGCAAAAGAGTTCAAGACTCCAGGCATAACCAACACCAAAACTGCCAAAAGAGGCAGAAACCGTGCGTTATTTTCCCTATGAAAGGCCGACAAAATATGATAGTTCATTTGATTGTGATGTTCCTCCGTTGCTTGGCCAGCCAGTAAATACATTGGCATAGACACTGGCAAGTCCTGTTCCAGACTGTGATGGTACATAGTATGGTAGAACCACTTCGGACTGTCCGGGGCTCAACGTATACTGGGCAGATGCAGTTCCGAGGCTGCTTATGTTAGAATCAAAGAGATTGACAGTGATAAGGGATTGAGAGTTTACATTGGATTCTATTACCACTTTGACATATCCCATCTGTCCCCTTTGGATTAGTGATACTGGATTTCCTTGTTGGTCAGTTGCCTGCACTGATACGATGGATATTCCACTTGGTCCAGTAGAATTGTTTTCGACGTTTTGGACACATGGATTTATTCCATTTACAACAGTGAGCTTGCCTGTGTTGTCAAAGCATGATTGTATTCTGCTGTCTGCAAGACCATATTGAACATTTAATTCATTATTTAGGCTGACCATCTGCACATGATTTATTGTTGCATACTTGTTAAAAGTTGCAAGTGCTTGACCTAGGCTTCCGCCACTGCTTAGAACAGACTGCATTGCAGTGTTTGCAGCAGTTACTCTTTGTTTCATGAAATTAAATTCATCTTGGAATATTGGATGGGTTCTGTTATCATCAACTGTAGTAAGGAAACTGGTGTATGCTGCATCTGAAGTTGTAGAAGCACTTGCTTCTGCAAGCGTTGTCAGGTCTTGTTTTAGTTGACTTGCTGCAGCCTGTCTTTGTTGTTGAACCAACTGTTGGTCAAGTTTGGCAGCAGTCTCATTTCCAACTATGTTTGCCACTTGCCTTTTAGAGATTTCAATTTCTTGTAAAATTTTCATTGCAATTGGATTATTCTGAAGATCAGGACCTGCCAAGGTTGTAAATTGAGATGGGCTCACACTTGTTGCGTTTACACCAGCACTTGCCTTATCAAGACTGTTAAGATCAACATTTACTATACCTACAGAATTGCTGTTGTCTTTTGCAGTTCCATTATCATATGCAAGTGCCAAAAGGTGTGCCTCAGTTGGACTCATGAATACCATAGAATCATTTTGGATTGCAACTCCAAGTGTGATTTGTGCCTGGTTGTTTGTCATTGCAGTGGATACAACGCTTCCAGCACCCAATAATCCGCTAGGTGAGTTTGTGCAGCTATGAGGAGGGGCTGGCACATATGATGCCGGAAGTGTGGAAACATCCTGTAGGTCTGCTGCAAGGCAAGATTCTGCAGTAAGTGGCGTTCCACCGTTGGTTGGCCAGTCAGAATATACGTCAGTGAATACGTTTGCCTGTCCTACTTGCACATTAGATGGAATGAAAAATGACAATGTCATGGTAGATGTTCCCGGATTTACAACTGATTTGACTGAAGTTGTTCCAAGACTGCTTTGGTTTGCATCAAAGAGGTTGAGTGTCAAAAGTGCAGGCATTTTTTCTCCAGAAGATATTGAAACCTTGACAAACCCATTCTGGCCTTGCGGTAAAATTGACACTGGATTTCCTTGTTGGTTTGTAATTTGTACAGAATCAATTGTGACACCGTGAGACTTTATCACGTTAAACTCAGTCGAGTTGGTGTAATTTTTCCCATAAACAATTGCGTTTACAACATCTTGGTAGACACCTGTTTGATATGTATC
>JAJSDS010000087.1 GCA_028580875.1 Nitrosotalea sp. | reverse complement strand
TTTTGTCTTTTCATTCCAAAAGATTCAGGTATTGCACCGTTGAACATGATGTAATCCACCAAGTCAGCCCTTTCTTGCGAACCCAATTGTTCATAGTTATCATTTGTTACCCTAAGATGAAATCCTTCATTTCCAGAAAAATACACTTCAATCTGTTCTTTTTGCATATTCAGGTCAGTTGTAAGAATATCAACAAGTTTTGTCACCTCCTTTTTGGATTCGGATATACAATTCTTGCATCCCACAGATACAGTCTCAAACTTTGCAGATCCACATTTGTTACATTGCTGCTGGAATTCAACCACACGATTATTGCAAGAAATACACTTGAAAACCGTGTGATCTTTTCTGCATGGCAAGGCAAGGTCCTTTGCATCGATATCAAAGATCAAGTCGGCTCCTTTCCAGTCTTTCTCAGACATTGGAAGGCTTGGAAATGAATAGTATGCATTTGAACAATATACATCAGATGGAACTTCCTTCATCAGCAACAGGTGTAGTTCCTTGTCATTTTTTACAACCAAGTGTCTTGTCATCCCAGAGTTGAACTTTTGATACCCAAACTCCCTTTCTGTAGCCTTTTGTGGAACATGTATCAAGTCAAATCGATTAAAATAATATTCCTTAAACGCACTTTCTACTAGCAAAACATTTTTTTCATTCATGGATTTTTCCTCTTCTTGCCAAATTGTACGGGATTTATTATTCCATCACAGTCTGGTATTGCAAAACAAAGGCTCTCGCTTCGTAGCTTTTCACATGACGGACATTGGTATTTGGTTCCGCTCCCAGACGAGCCTGAGATGTGTTCTAGCTGGTACTTTGTGGTCCTCTCATTGTAATCAGGAGCATTTTTGAACAAGGGAGCAATCTGATCAACTGTCTGCCCCTTTGAGAGAAGATATGTGGCAAGCAAGAATCTTCCAGAGTGAGGCAAGTTCTCGCCCTTTTCCAAAACTTCGATTCCGTGTTTTACACATGGAGGATATTCTGAGGAGACATAGGTCGTATCAGAAAACTTTTTGGCAAGAGCAACTAGATCTTCTACCCTATGCCGAAAGCTTTGCGGGATAGAATCAACGTTGACTGACTGGATTTTTCCATTGATATATTCCCCAAGTTCGGCGCGTATCAGTCGAACTGTTTCGTGTGCACTAAGATATACAAGCCCATTTGCAACTCTTCGATTCACCAACTTCCATTCCTTTTCATGGAAATGTACAGCGCGCCGTAAATAGTCCGGCACTTTGATCACAAATTCTTCATCATCAATTGATACATTGACTGCAAACAGATCCTGGATTATCTTCAATGGAAGTTCTAGATTTTTTTTATCCCTGCTTATCCAGAGATCTTGTTGCAGATATTTTTCAGCTCTTCTAGATTCTGCGAGTGAAAACCTTCGTATCAGTGTAGCAATTCCTGCAGATTTGAGCAGAATTATTGCCACAAGAAAGGAGAGTAGTTCAGAGTCATTGTCTAGTGCTTCAAGATCAGAACTATAGATTTGGCCAGATGAGGCAACCACTATTCTGCCATATGCCTTTTCAACAATTGGTTTCCAGTCAGGTTCTCCGAGTTGTTCAAGACTCAGTCCAGTATTTCGCAGATATTCACCAGCTTCTGTAAGAAAAGGATATTTTGCCAAATCCTTTACTCCAATCTTTAACATGTCTTCTTTGTTCTCATTGACCTTAAAAATTTGATTATATTGTTGACCATCAAGCAAGGGTCATTCACTTTTCTGATCATTTCACCACGAGTTTAAATTATGCATAGATAAATCAGTGACATGCAGGTCGGATTGCATGTATCCATTGCAGGCTCGATAGACAAGGCAGTTGATAATGCAGTAGCAACAGGATGTACTGCATTTCAGATTTTCACTCGCAATCCAAGAGGATGGGCTGCAAAACCCTTGACAAGTAGCGACGCTTCAAATTTCAAGGAAAAACTTGCCAAGACCAAGATTGACAGATTTGCAACAGTTGCCCACATGCCATATTTGCCAAACTTGTCCTCCCCAGAAGAGGATCCATTTGTAAGGTCTCTTGATTCTCTAATAGATGAAATAAAAAGATGCAGCAAGCTTGGAATCCCGTACATTGTAGCACACCTTGGAAGCCACAAGGGTGAAGGCGACACAAAAGGAATAGAGATGTTAGAAAGGGCATTTACAAAAGCTGCTAAAGATACACCAGATGATGTGATGATTCTTCTTGAAAACACGGCAGGTCAAAAAAATAGCGTAGGCTCTGATCTTGATCAGCTTGCATCCATTTTATCCAAATTAAAACCTGCAAAAAGATTTGGAATATGTTTTGATACATGCCATGGTTTTGCAGCAGGCTATGACATGAGTACAGAGAAAGGCGCTGCATCTACACTTGCAAAACTGGATAAAACAGTAGGATTTGATAATCTCAAAATTTTACACCTGAATGATTCCAAGGGAGAACTTGGAAGCAATCTAGACAGACACGAACACATTGGACTAGGCCATATTGGAGAGAAGGGACTGGGATACATCATAAAGGCAATAAATCGTAAAAAGATTCCAATAATTTTAGAGACGCCTATAGATGAGAGACGTGACGATGTTGGAAACTTGAATAAGGTAAAAGAACTGGCTTGATTAGGAAGAATTGATGGTATAATGAACTATGAACAAATAATACAACTTGCACTGGAACGCGGATTTTATTTTCCTAGCTGTGAGATTTATTCTGATGCACAGGCAGGTTTTTGGGAATATGGTCCATCAGGTGTCAGCCTAAAAAACAAGTTCATCGAATTGTGGAGAAGGGAATTGGTAAGAAGGGACAGGATGTGGGAGATTGACGGCTCACAGATCATGTCAGAGAATGTCTTTGTTGCATCAGGTCACCTTGCAAGTTTTGCTGATCCAATTGCAACATGCACAAAATGCAAATCAATCTTCAGGGCAGACAAGATGATTGCGGAAATTACTTCAATAATAGTTCCTGAAAATGCAGACCTGGAAGAATTTGATAAAATAATAGCAGAGAAAAAAATCGTATGTACAAAATGCAAGGGAAGTCTTGAAAATATTAAAAAATTTAACATGATGTTCAAAGTAGGAATAGGCGCCCAGGGAGAACCAGCATATCTTAGGCCTGAGACATGCCAATCCATCTTTGTTGACTTTCCAAGGTTATTCAAGACAATGCGAGGAAAGCTTCCAATTGGCATTGCCCAGATAGGAAAGAGTTTCAGAAATGAGATCTCGCCAAGACAGAGTCTTCTTAGATTAAGAGAGTTTTACCAAGCAGAGATCGAGGTCTTTTGCAATCCGGGCAAGCTTGATGACCTGCCAAAGTTTGCAGAGGTAGAAAATACCCAGATCAGGATAATGACTGATGATGCAATAAAGAGCATGACATGCAAAGAGGCACTTGACTCTGGCATAGTTCCAAACAAGCTTGTGGCATATTATCTTGGCTTGCTAGTAGAATTTTATCAAAAGACAGGAATCGATGTTGCAAGAAGCAGGTTTAGAAAACTGGGAGAAAAAGAAAAGGCATTCTATGCTACTGTTGCATTTGACTTTGAGGTTGAGACCAATACGGGTTGGCTTGAGCTTGTTGCATGCAACTATAGATCCGATTATGATTTGAAAAGCCATGCCAATACAAGCAAGGAAAAATTTGAGGTGATGGACGATGAAACCAAGGTCTTGCCACACGTATTTGAGATATCAATGGGGATAGACCGAAGTCTCTATACCATGATAGAGCATCGACTCCGAGAAGACAAGGAAAATGACAGAGTGGTTCTTTCCTTAGAGCCATACCTATCACCAGTCCATGTTGGCGTTTTATCACTTGTAAAAAAAGATGGACTGGCTGAAAAGACTGAAGAGGTTTACGTCATGCTAAGAAAAAAATATGATGCATTTTTGGACCATTCCGGTGCAATAGGAAGAAGATACAGGAGACTGGATGAAGTTGGCGCGCCATTTGCAGTCACAATTGATCATCAGACATTAGAAGACGGTACTGTTACAATACGAAATCGTGATTCAATGAGTCAAGAAAGAATAAAAATCTCAGAACTTGATTCTCATTTAGCACAGGCTACTGCTTTTCCAGGATAAAATCACAGTATAATTTACTCGGACAAGAATGGTATCGTTACTGGTCTATAGATCACCTTGAGTGAAACATTGTCCATTACATGTGTTTGCACTGCAAGATCTATCTGAGAGTCAATCTCAACCTTCCATGTTCCAACTATTGGATCTACAGATGTGATTGCGAATCTCTCCAGTGTATCGTTTGTTCCAGAATATCTAACTCTGTAAACTTGATCTCCCACAGTTATGCTCTTTACTTGACCTGGCTCATCCAAGGTAGAGTTTGTTACAAGACAGTCACTTGATACACCAATTACACATGTTCCATCTGGTGCAGTTACCTTGTATCTCATTGTGCCTTCATTGTTAAATGAGGAGTAGAGGACCTCCGGATTGGCAATTGCATGACCACTAGCATCATTGATTGGAGATATGCTGATGGGTTGTGCTATAGATTGAGTCTTTATTGAAGAGAATGTAACAATGTTTGCCTCTGCAGTAAATGACTTGTCGTAAATGTTTGCTATTGCTTCTATCTTATGATTGACTAGTGCATCTATTGGCTGGGTCTTCCATTCAAGTCGAACCTGTGTCTGTCCTTTTGAGAACAATTGTCCAGGTGAAGTGTAGACAATCTTGCCATCAACTAGAAGAGAGATTGTACCATATACTGGGTTTCCGTTGTTTGTAATGTAGGACGAAGGTCTTGCGGTAGTACCTGCTGCTCTGTTTTGTGAGACATCCAACTCTAGTGTAGCACTGATTGCATAGTTTGGCTTTACTCCTATTGTGGAAGCATCTGAATCAGTTACCTTATTTGCGCTATTTTCTACATGAACCCAATACTTTACACCAGGTGCCTGTAACAATGATGATGGCACTGTTGCGGAGAGCAGGTATGTTCTGTTTGATACCTGCAATGGAACAACATTCATTGTGATGACATGATATTTGCTAGAATCTACATTATCAATCTCTGTAAATCGTAACTGAGATGTAGTAATTTGTGTTGGAGTATCCACTATGGCATATACTGAGAGTGGTTTTCCAGATACAAACTGCGTTGTTGGTTCTGATGCAAGTTGCTTTGTTCCGTTATCTACTTGGAATTTAAGATCAAATATCTTTGGTGCATCCAAGTCAATTTGAGCTGGCTGTGTTAGTAATTCAACATGTGTGAAATCTAGATCTTCGTTGCAACCAGTAACCTCCACTGTCTTTCCTACCGAGTATACATTGTGTCCAATTGCTTCTAGTGCAACAACCTCAAATGATGTTTCTTTTGGATTGATGGTAGCTTCATAGACTAGTTTTCTTACTGTGGCGTTGATGTTTTCTTGTGCATATGGTTGATCAGGTAGGAGCTTTGCGTCAACTACACCGGTAAGTGATGTACGAACTATTACCATCGGATTTGTTCCGTTATAGTCTGTTCCTACCTGAATTCTTACAATTTGTTTGTCACAAATGTCATATGATATATCTTGGATCTTAAGATATGGTCCTGCTCCTCCACCATTGCTTGTTGTAGACGTAGATGTTCCCACTCCAACCCCTACACCAGTTCCTGTACCTCCTCCTTGGCTTGATGTAGATGATGTTCCAGGTGTGCTGGAGGTGGAACTTGAAGTGTGAGATCCTAATGCAAACTGTGAGAAGTGTTGTGTCTGGACTACGACATCACATGAATTGCTGTTTCCAGAGGTCGGTGTTGAGGATAATATGGTGACTGGATTTGTAGTCCAGCTGTTGTGTGAAGGATCAAATACGAATATGTCTGATACCGGACATCCGTTAGAGTCAACTGTTACCCCTGCGGGGTTCTTTGGTAATTGCAGTGTCATCTTTGGAGCGCTTGCAAAGTTGGATGGTTTGCTCCAGTCGAATCCCTTTCCATTTGTTTCGTATTGGTATGTTACATTGACATACAATGTAAGTTTGTCATTGTTTGGTAATGCTGGTTTGGAAGATGGAAGTGAGTTTGTTGTCTTTATTACAAACCAGTCTTTTGTTGCATTTCCTGTGGAACTAGAAGTACTGTTTGATTTAATATTTAGGAGCTTGAGTCCACCAGTTGAAGGTATTACAGAACTTTGTATAGGTATGTACATCTGTTGACCTGAAACTATTTTGTCAAGAGGTGGTGTGGTTACAGTTTGATCCGGGCTTGATGTACTTGATGAAGCAATTATTGTCGGGATTACGGATACAAGTGAAGAACTTTTTGGCATAGAATATGTTGGTGCACCTAGTGATTGTATTATGTACGAGCCGTTTGCATTCTGTGAGAATGATGTCTTTAGCAATACAGATGCTTGACTGTTTATCGCGTCTGTAATTTGGGATTGATTTGATGAACCTGCAGATAGTATAGGTGGCAGGTTGGTTACAGAGTCTATTGTAGTAGAACTTGATCCATTGACTTTGGTTGCATCAAATGAAGATTTCCAGTTGCTAAGCACTGTTCCATTTAGGTTTGGTGATGAGGTAATCACAGTCTTACCTAATGAGGTCAAGCTTGTAGATTCTGATACCAGTCTGAATATTGTAGTTCCATTGTGATTGGTATTATCCACAGTGTAGATGGTAAAGTTGCCTAACACATGGTATCCTGTTGGGATGTTTACCATGGTTATGTTGTATGGACCATAAGGTACCAGAGTTACTACTGCACGTCCATTGTTTGTGCCATCATGATCATTAGATCCTCCATCGATTACCAGTGCCGGTGTGTTACTGCCATTGGGGTTTGGAGATATTGTATAGTTTGCATTTGGAATTAGTACACCGAATTGGGTTCTTGCCTCTATTCTTATTCCTCCAACAAACTTGATTGAATCAGAAGATGTAACATGATCTGTTAGTGATAATTGTCTGCTAAGAACTGTGCTTTCATTTTCATTCATACTAACAGAATCAGAGAGAGACTTTCTCTTCGATACAGATGCATTAAGAGAATCAGAAGTGGACATGGAATCTGACAAGGATTTGGTCTTTGTAGATAATCTTGT
>JAJSDS010000086.1 GCA_028580875.1 Nitrosotalea sp. | reverse complement strand
TGCATTTTCATCACATTTTCCAACGCTTTCTGCAGATAATATGAGAATGAGCGGTCTTATTCTCTTACCACCTTCTAGAGAATACTGTAATGGCTCAAAAAACTCTGATGCAGAGTATAATTCTAATTCTTGTTTAATTGCATCGTCAACCTTATCGATGTAACTTTCAAAGTCTTTTATGAGTGGATTTATTTCAAAATTCTTTCTATCCAAGAATTTGCACTAGCAATCGTAATTTACAGTTAGAATATTAATGCTTTTGAAAGGTGGTGCTCCAGCCGGGATTTTCATCATGAAGAATTTGAACCCGGGTCGTAGGATTGAAAGTCCCACATGCTTGACCGGTCTACACCACTGGAGCCCAAATTGCATCCTATTTTATATCCATAAAATCCTTTTGAAGCCATTCAAAAGATTTTTTTATTGCCAGACTTTGATAATTTTCATGAGTTCTCTTATTCAAAGAATTGACAAGATAATTGAAGATCAGAGTTTGTTAAAGCACAAATTCTATGTAATGTGGAATGAAGGTAAATTATCAATGGATTCTCTTAGTGGTTATTCAAAAGAATACTTTCAATTGGTAAAAGCAGTTCCCTCCTTTGTGGACGAAGTAATGAAGAAAGGTCCATCTGAAATTCAGAGCAAAATCGCTTCAAACAGAGACGAAGAATCTGAGCATATTGGGCCATGGGTAAAATTTGCAGTTGCATTAGGTGTATCACAAAATGATCTGCAAAATTATGGAGGCCTTGACGATACAAAACAGGCAATTTCAAATCTCTCTTGCCTCATGAATTCCTTTGAGGGCGGAGCTGCTGCAATGTATGCACTAGAACAAGAAATACCAAAGATTAGTCTATCAAAAATTGATGGATTGAGAAAATTCTATGGTATGTCCGATGATGATGCAATAGAATATTTTAGACTGCATGCAGAAGCTGACATAAGACATGCTGCTCTTTGGAGAAAAATATTGGAAAAAACTCCAGCATCAAGAGAAGATGAACTAGTAGAAGTAGCTAGCAAATCGTTAGCTGCTCAAAACCTCTTACTTGATAGCTGTTACAATGCTTACTGCTAAGCTCTATACTATTTTATAGCGCATGTCAATTTGCTCTTTCGTAGGGCCCATAACTCAGCTTGGTAGAGTAACCGGCTCATAACCGGTGAGCCAAGGGATCGAAGCCCTTTGGGCCCACTACTTGTTCTTTCTTAGTTTATGGTGCATGTCTTATTGTTTTGATTGCTCTAGTTCATGTAAATGATTAAGAAATGATGTGAAAATGTGCACATGGAATTTTTTTATTATGATATACTAATTTTAAAATAAGCAGTAAATTATCTTCATTTGGCCGCAATGAAGAATCAGAGTTATAACTGACACGATGATGTAAAGGCATTTGTCTGAGCTGCCTCTATCTTGGAAATGATTTGTAAAATTTCATGCAGTGGATGTTTGCAGCAAATGTTATAGAGTATATATAAAGCGCATATTTAAACACCGAAATGCCCCAAACAAAACCTATTGTAAGTATTGAAAATGTTGTGGCTTCAGCTTCTGTTGATCAACGAATTGATCTTAATGTGATAACTCAGACATTTCCAGACGTTGAATATCACCCTGATCAATTTCCAGGTCTAGTTTTTAGAATAAAATCTCCAAAAACTGCAACATTGATTTTCAGTTCTGGAAAGATGGTCTGTACTGGAGCAAAGTCTGAAGACCAGTCAATTAAAGCAGTTCGTAGTGTAGTTCAGACATTGAGAAAAGGTGGGATTAAAATAAAAAAAGATGCAGTCATTGTGATCCAAAATATGGTTGCTTCTGCTAATCTTGGCGGAAAAATACACTTGGAGCAAGCAGCTCGAAGTCTTCCAAGGAGTATGTATGAACCAGAACAGTTTCCAGGTCTGATACATAGAATGCTTGATCCTAAAACTGTCATACTGTTATTTGCATCAGGAAAACTTGTATGTACTGGAGCAAAAAAAGAATCTGATGTATATAGATCAGTTCATAATCTACACACACTTTTAGAAGAGAAAAAATTAATGATATATGAAAGTTAATTTGGACAATTTATTCAGATGTACCCATTTGCTTTTTGATTCTGTCTAGAATCTGTGCATCTAGAATCTTTTCATTGTATAAAATATTAGAGATGACAAGTATGTCTGTAATTTCATACATTTTTACTTTTTCAGCCTCTAGGTTTTCACGTGCACCTTCAAGCCTATTGACTATGACAAATGCTGCATCTACTTTTATTTTGGCATCTTTTAGGGATTTGATGGCATTAAGCAGAGAATGACCTGTTGTCCCAACATCATCTACTAGAATTACTCTTGATCCTTCCGGTATCTTTCCCTCTATGAGACTGCCAGTACCATAATCTTTTGGCTTCTGTCTAATGTAAATCAGAGGTTTTACAGTTTCCATGGCCAAAGCAGATGCTATCACAAGTCCTGATGTTGGAACTGATGCAATATAGTCAAAACTATCTAGACCTATTTTTTCTGATATAAGGTTCTGGACTGATTTTATCATCTTTCTAAATTGGTGTGGAAAACTTGGCACTAGTCTGAGATCAATATAGTATGCACTATCTTTTCCACTTGAAAGCTTGAAATTTCCAAACTTGATGGCACCACTTTCTTGTAAAAATATTGCAAATTCTTTGACAAAATCCACA
Source organism: Nitrosotalea sp. (assembly GCA_028580875.1). Classification (GTDB taxonomy): domain Archaea; phylum Thermoproteota; class Nitrososphaeria; order Nitrososphaerales; family Nitrosopumilaceae; genus Nitrosotalea. The sequence goes on along the minus strand of JAJSDS010000086.1, from coordinate 4,418 downwards.
GCAAAATTTACCGAACTAGATTTATTTTAACTGTCCCTTCGGTATGGTATGCCTGAAATTTGGCTTAGTTATGGACCGGCAGACGTCGTTCTTGATGTGCGGGCAGAAAATCTGGAGAAACAGATAGGTTCTGGAGGAGTGAATTTGACCGATTCTGAAATTGCTTCAAAATTAGAGTCAATTGACATGTCAAAACCGACAGAATTTGTTATAATGGAGCATTCTAAAATTGTTCAAAAGGTTATTTCTATTTTATTAGATATCTGCACAAAAAAATCTCTTCCCAAACCAAAATTCTTGGCAGACAAATCAAGCTTGAATTTTATAAAAAATGTTTTTTCGGATCCTACCATATCTGTATCTGAATTTGACGCATCGCAATTTTCTAATGCTAATCTGATTTTTATTGGTGAGATGGAGTTTGATGGTCTGTTTGGATACAATACCATGTCTACTAAACTATTAAGAAGATTTGGAAAAGACAACATGCTTGAGGCATATGAAAGAAGAGAAGGCAATCTTCCACTTCCTGGCTATGAATTGCAGCCTATGCAGGTTGCAAAAAAATTCACTGACGGCTTTGAAATATCTTCTATTGAGATTATTGCAAACCAAACAGGATTAATTGATATTGCAACAGGTCATCCATCATCCACTTTATCACTCTCAAAATCCTTGTCATCTCTTGCGATAAATGAGACAGAAAAACATAGGGTGGCAATTGTCAGTACAGGAAAAGAATCAAGTAATGAAACCTTGAGTAGATCGCTTTCTTCAATCTGGAATTGTTCGGGTGCTATACGTGAAGAAGGATTGGTAATACTCCTTGCAGAATGTAAAAATGGATTGGGATCTGAAGCAATACAGCAGTATGTTGAAGGTAGAATGAGTTTGGACAGGCTGAAAAATCCTTCCAAATATGTTGATGGTATGGAAGATCTGCTATTCTTAACAGAAATGCGTAAAAAGTTTACAATAGGAATTGTATCAATTCTGCCTTATCTTTATACCAAAGATAAACTTGAAATGATTCCATTCAGTGGCGCAAAAGAAACAATAGATTATGTTCTCAAAACATATGGTGATAGGCAAAAAATTGCAATTATTTCTGACGGTTCACACGTCTTATTGAGGTAAAATAGAGAATGGCAATGGCGCACAAAGAAATGCAAGTGCAATAACAAGTCCAAACATCCTTCTTCTTTTTCTAGACAATGGTGATATGTCATCCAATGGTCTTACGTCTTGACTTCTCATACTAAACATCAACACAAACAGTGCCATGATATAGTAGCCAGTTGAAGCCAGGACTCCAATACTTGCATATGTCAAAATTTTATGCCATTTTACACCAAATGTTGCTCTGGCAATGTGGCCTCCATCAAGTTGCCATGCAGGTAGGAGATTGAGAAATGTTATGAGAAATCCAAACCATGCTGCTAACAAAACTGGTGACATGACAAGTTCTTGATTTGGTGCGTTTTTTCCAACAAGTGCAATTGTGGCATCCATTATTATGCTAGAATGCATTTCCATTAGACCTGACTTTTCTAAAAGATCATGAGCTTGTGAGCTTGGTATCATGGGGGAAATGTATGCGCCATAGGTAGAAACAACTATTGCTACAATAAGACCTGCAATGGGACCTGAGATTCCAACGTCAAAAAGTATGTTTCTATTTACAATCAATCCGCGAGACATTATGAGTGCGCCAAAAGTTGGTACAAAACCTAGTACTGGAATTCCTGGGATAAAGTATGGCCAACTGATCTTCAGCTTGTGTATCTTTGAGGCAATCATGTGACCTAACTCATGGATGCCAAGTATTCCAATTAGTGATGCAGTGTAGAGGATTGCTATGTAAAGTGGGTCATCTCCTTTTACAATTGAATTTGCACTGATGGCTCGGTAGTACCCATCAATCATTACAGTCATTATTGTGGCAGAAAATAGCGCTCTTGGAATCCATGACCGGCGTGACTTGGGAGGCTCAAATCTTGATACAAGTAAAAATATTCTGCCATCACTTGATTCCAATCTAGCTATCATGTTTTTTGCTTCTAAGCGCTGAACTAATTGGCGAAATTTCTCAGTTATTTCATTTCCGGAAATCTCAATTTGTAATACGGTGGGACTTTGATTAAACCCTATTATGGTAAAATGTGAAGAAACCAGTGATAAAACTTCATCAAGAGTTGATATGCTTGATTATGTGTTTTTACCCGCTTTAATTATTTCTTTTATTTGCTTAAAGTTAAATAATTAATAATTCCAGTATCATCAGAATGCAGGTTGCATTAAGAGAGATTGGAAATTGTATCATTCGTAGATGTGATCTATCTGATCTGATTCCGACCATGGAGATAAATCTCAAAACATTGCCTGAGCACTATTCTGACTATTTCTATGAAAGTCTGCTTGCCGAGCTACCTGAAGCATTTCTAGTAGCTGAGGTAGAAAAGAAACTTGTAGGATATATCATGTGTAAAATTGAATATGGTTTTTCAAACTTCAAAAAACTTGGATTTGTAAAAAAAGGTCATGTTGTATCTGTTGCAGTATTGCCTGAGCATAGGAGGAAGGGAATTGGTGAAGGTCTAGTTCAGGAAGCAATTGCGGGAGTAAAACTGAAAAAATCTGATGAGCTATACCTTGAGGTTAGATGTAGTAATAGTGAAGCAGTAAAGTTGTATGAAAAACTTGGATTTATCACAAAACAGCGACTAAAAGCCTACTATCGTGATGGTGAAGATGCATATCTGATGGCAATTGAATTTGCTTACTAGATTAAAATAAATAAGTCACAAAAAGACTCTAGCCTTATGACAAGACAACGAACTATTGGAACGATGATATTTGTCTTGGCAATTGTAGGGTTCTTTCTTTATGCATATCTGTTAATGCTCTCTGAATGGAGTCCTATTGTACTACAACTTTCAGTACTGATGGCTGTAGGTGGAATTCTTGGGGTTATATCTTGGATTGGATATAATATGGCAACATCAAGACCGTCTCCATCCTCTCTTGTAACTGATGACAAATAATTACTTGAATATAGCAACATCAACAACTGCTTGATAAAATCTTGGACCTACTGGTCGTACAATCTTTGATCCTAAAATTTCAGATTTGATGGTTGTAACCTCTAGAAAATGTTGTGGTGCTAATATAGAAACTTGGTCTTTTTTTTCTGCGTGAATATGACAATAGTAATGTATTATTGCATTTTTCTTTGCTGCTTTTATCGCAGAACTTAGAAACTCATCTGATCTTTCAGGCAAAAGCATCAAAACTCTGTCACCAGATTCTGATAATTTTTCTTCTATAACTCTTGCAGCATCTCCTTCTATTGATTCAACTGTTCCCTTTAGTTTGTTTAATAATATATTCTCGGAGCATAATCTGGCCGCATCAGGATTTATGTCAATATTGTAAACATGACATTTTTTCTTTTTTGCAGCAACAATGGAAAACATTCCAACTCCTCCAAACATGTTGATTACAGTCTCTCCATCTTTGATTAGTTCTGCAATTCTTTCTCGCTCTGTTGAGAGTCTGGGTGAAAAAAAGGTCTTTTCTACATCCACTCTGAACCTGCAACCATGTTCTTTGTATTCAGTCTCAGTCTTGTCATCTCCTGCAAGTAGCTCTAACTTTCTTATTCTGTAATCGCCCTCAACTGGAGATGATTGACAAAATACTGATTTTGCTGTCTTTACTTTATCTAGAAGAACCTCTCCAATTATTTTTCTCTTGGACAAAAGAGAATCTGGAACTCTCAATATGATTATGTTTCCTATTTGATCAAAAGCACCGTAAAGCTCTTCTGCTTCAGCTTCTGTGAGGATTCCAACCATTGCTTGTTTTAGCATTTTTGTCAATTTCTATAGTAAAACTTTCCAGACTGCTTTTGCTCTCTGTCTAACCTACTTTCCAATTTGTTTACTCTTGGTCTCATGCTCGTCTCATCTCTTCTATATGTCATGTCAAGAGATCTCAAGAATTCATTCATTCCATCCACTTTGGGTTTTGGAGTTGTTGCATAGCCTTCTCTTCCTGGAGTTCCATGAAAAATTACAATTGAATCAGAGATCAAATCCATCAGCTGAATATCGTGATCAACTATTATCGCAGATTTTCCATAAGATCTTACATATCTCTGAATAAGCTTTGCCATTGCTATTCTGTCTTCGACATCTAAAAATGCAGAAGGCTCATCAAGTGCATAGACATCAACTTTTTGTAAAAGGCATGCTCCTATTGCCACCTTTTGAAGTTCTCCGCCTGATAAATTCTTGACAGATTTGTTGTATAATTTTTTTATCTTCATAGGATTGATTATGACTTCTTCTTCTGGCGTCTCTTGTATTGATCCACCATATGCTTTCTCAAGAAGTGCAATTACTTCAATGTCATAA
>JAJSDS010000085.1 GCA_028580875.1 Nitrosotalea sp. | reverse complement strand
ATCAATTGTGATCTTAACATAATCTCCTTTCTGCAACTCTAAAAATTTTCTAAAGTCTTTGGGAATTGAGATTGTTCCTGCTGTGGTAATTTTGATTAATTGTTCATTAGGCATGATATAATATTATAAGAACATTAATTTAAGAATTTAGTATTATATGGGATTATTAATTAATAATGATTTTGGATGACTTTGACGTAAAATGAAGAGTAAAAGACCTAAAATCCATTTGAAAAAATCCAATAGAAAATCCTACTTTTTGATCTGGAAGCTGTTAATGTCCTAAAAGTTACTGGGCTGGAGCCATCTTGACAACCCCTATCCTTGTTAGACCCTTATCAGTTATTTTGTAGGAAAATGGCTTTGTTGACATGTCTCTTTCAACCAAACCTTCCTCAAACAACTTCTTTAGCATACGTGATGTATGCTCTCTAGTCCTTCCTATTGTGACCTGGATGTCACGTGATGTCATTGGTTTCTCTGTGATTAATCGCAGAATGTGATCAGTAGCACTACCAAACTGCATATTCTGAATTCTTTCCTTTGGTTTTTCTTCTTTGACTATAACTGGAGGTTCTTGCTGTACTTTTTGCTCCTTTGGCTTTGGAATTTGTGCCTGGGGAATTTCCTCTATTTCCTGTGTCATTTCCAATGAATCTAAACGAATTTTCATATCAATTAACAAGTTTTCATAATATTGTAAGCGCTCTGTTAGAATTTTTGCATTTTCAGTCTCTGACACTAGTCGTGGCTTGACCTTATTGTACACTGTAACAGCTATTAGACCACCAATAAATGAAGCAAACACGCCTAAAATGACACCTACATCTGGGATATCTACTAACATCACGGTTTTACATTAGATGATGTGATTTATCATATTTGAGTAAAATTATTTCACACCTTACACATCTATATCAAACACGTTTTATCACAACTTATCACAATACATCCTTGAAACCATGCCTATTTTGAAGCCAAATTATAACTTACATGTTCGTTTTAGCAGTTCTCGTATCACAGACATGATTTCTTCCTCACGTTCAGGAAAAACATCACTACTTTTAATCACAGAAATTTGTTCGGAAAGGCGATTTATCACATCCATATCATCATCACTGAGCACGCCTAGGCCTCTGAGCAGGATCCACGAATAGCACAGCGCTGTCAACTTGTCTTTACACTGAGTTACTTGTCGATAAAATGCCCCTTTACTGATAGCAAACTGAGAGTCTGCAAGGTCCCTACGTTTTAAAATAATTTCAATTTGTCTTTCAGTAAATAATGATTTTTCTATTATTTGTCTTGTAATATTATTAAAATTATCATCTGGAGTATTGCTCATAGCTATACAAATCTGTATAACTATATTCAATTAAACTTTTAATCAATAGGTATTCAACCACTTCGTATGCAAAAGACAGAAAATTATCTTCATGTTACTAGGAAGAAAAAGGGCACACTTCTCTTCGTATTGATTGACTCTGAAAATTCTGCAGGACACTCTGCTTCAACTTTAGCAAAAGAAGCAGAAAAGAGTGGCGCTTCTGCAATTTTAGTTGGTGGTTCATCAGCCACTGATCAGCTTACAATGACTGAGACCGTATCTAGCATTAAAAAAGCAGTCAAAATACCAGTGATCCTCTTTCCAGGTAATGTTACAGGCGTGGTTCCTGGAGCTGATGCAATACTTTTTAGCTCACTTTTGAACTCGGATAATCCCTACTTTATCTCACAGGCACAAGCACTAGGAGCACCAAGTGTTCTAAGATTTGGTCTTGAACCTCTCCCTACAGCCTATATCATTATTGGCGAGGGAACTACGGTCTGGCATGTAGGTTCAGTAAGAACAATCCCATTTGACAAGCCTAGTTTGGCAGTCATGTATGCATTATCTGCCCAGTTTATGGGAATGAGATTTGTATATCTTGAAGCAGGCTCTGGAGCCAAATCCAACGTAAAACCTGAGATGGTTGCTGCAGTAAGGAAACTTTTCAAGGGATTTCTTATAGTGGGAGGAGGCATTCGTAATCCTGAAACTGCCGAAGAGATAGCAAAGGCTGGAGCAGATGCCATAGTGATTGGAACCTTCATTGAGAAGGGTGGAAGTTTCAAAACGATTTCCGATATCGTAAAAGCCATCCAATCTGTAAGGAAATAGTATGTCTGAGAACCTAGCATTGAGACTCAAAGAAGTCCCAATGCCCCAAGACTATTTTGACTATTACACCAAGTTATCCGAAGAAGTCTTTACTATTTTTGAGCAGGCTGCATCTGCCAAGGCAACACTTGCAGATTCTTCTGGTATGGTAGAACCGAAGATCGCTTTTGATCTTGCAGATCGTGTATCCAAAATGCACGACATTGACGTAACTGACAATCTAAGGTCTCTTATTCAAAACACTACCAAAGAATTAGCCGCACTCAAGCTTGCAGAAGACATAGCACAAGGCAAGTATTCTGGACCTGAGACAGGCCTTCAGGAAAAACTTGACCTTGCCGTTCGTGTGGCTTTGGCCATAGTTACAGAAGGAGTCACCATTGCTCCTCTCCAAGGAATAAGTGAAGTTCAGATCAAGAAAAATGCAGACGGTTCTGAATATCTCTCTGTATCATTTGCAGGTCCTATCAGGTCAGCAGGAGGAACAGAAGCTGCCTCTACCATGCTTATCGCAGACCATGTACGAAAGATAGCTGGACTTGCAAAATATCAGGCAAATTCATTTGATGATGAGACTGGTCGGTTTGTAGAAGAGTTAAGGGTATACGAAAGAGAAGTTGGCAGCTTTCAATTTCATGTTCCAGATCAAGACGTGATAAATGTGATCTCTAATCTTCCAGTTGAACTTGATGGTGTAGATACCGACCTCGTTGAGATTGTAAGTCACAGGAATATGGTACGAATAGGCACCAATAGAGTACGAGGAGGAGCCCTCCGTGTACTAAATGATGGACTCATTGGAAGATCTCGTAAACTACTCAAACTCATTGAATTGTACAAACTTGATGGCTGGGATTGGCTCAAGGACCTCAAAGGAGCCATCCAGACAGGCGATGCAGATGCAGCAGCTCACAGAATGAGAGAGGTGATTACTGGGAGATCAGTACTTTCCATGCCTAAAAAACTAGGGGGATTCCGGTTAAGGTATGGTCGTTCATGCAATACTGGATTTGCCTCAATTGGAATTCATCCTGTAGTTGCAGAGATACTTGACCATGCCATAGCCGTGGGTACTCAGATTAAGCTTGATGTGCCTGGAAAAGCTTCTACTGTAGCCTTTGTAGATTCTATTGATACACCAATTGTCAGACTAACTAACGGCAATGTTGTAAAAATAAAAGACACTGCACATGGGATTCAACTAAAACCACACATTGAAAAAATTCTGCATCTTGGCGACATTTTGATAAGTTATGGAGATTTTCTTGAAAACAATGCAGAGCTTATTCCTACTGGATATGTAGAAGAGTTTTGGGCCCAAGAACTACAAGACAAAGTAACCAAATACGAACCAAATGACTCTGAACTTCTAAGCTATGTAAACAAGGTACCAGATCTGGAAGAAGCATTTAGAATATCACTGAATTTTGGCATTGGACTTCATCCACATTATCTCTATTATTGGGATCAAATTACAATCGAAGAATTTGAAAAAATTCTCAAACCCACAAAATCAGAATCAGATCTCATCATTTACCCAATTGAGGTAAAAGATATTCTGGAAAAACTGGGTGTTCCTCATGAAGTTGCAGGCAGTACAATTCTTCTAAAAGATGTAGAAGCAAAAGTCTTTTTTTATTTATTATTCCGAAAACCAATTCAACTCGAAAAAGATCTTTCTGTTCCTCAAATCATAACAAAATCATCTGGCATAAAAATACCAAACAAGTTTTCAACTTCTATTGGAGTAAGAGTAGGTAGACCTGAAAAAGCTTCACTACGAAAAATGAAGCCTCCAGTCCATACTTTATTTCCAGTAGGAAACAAAGGTGGAGCGTCTCGCGATTTACTCAAGGCTGCAAAACAACCCAACTTTTACTGTAACATATACAACAGATTTTGCAAAAATTGCAATGTACCTGTAATCAGTATAGCATGTCCAAAATGTAATGCAAAAACAAGTACGATTTACATTTGTAACAAATGCAGAGACGAGCTTGAGACAGATTACTGCGCAAAATGCAAATCGCGAACTCATGCACATTCGTATCGTTCATTTCCTCTCAAAGATCTGCTATATGCCGCTCAAGAGAGGACTGGATTTAGAGCACAAGAACCATTCAAGGGCGTAAAGGAGCTCATAAACCAAGATAGAGTACCAGAGCCACTTGAAAAGGGCCTGATTAGGCAAAGTCTTGGGCTCAATGTATTCAAGGATGGTACAATTCGATTTGATACAACAAACGCCCCACTCTCGCACTTCAAACCTTCATGGATTGGAACGACGCCAGAAAAACTAGTCCAACTTGGATATACTCATGATACCAACGGCAATCCACTTGAAAGCTCTGATCAGCTTGTTGAACTCAGAGTACAAGATGTGATAATTCCAAAAGAATGTGGGGACAGTCTTGTTTTTGTCTGTCAATATATTGACAGAGAACTTGCAAAACTTTTTGGACGCCAGCCATTTTACAATGCAAAAAACACTGATGATCTGGTAGGCCAGCTTATCATTGGCCTTGCACCACACACATCTGTTGGAATCGTGGGAAGAATAATTGGATATACAAATACCCAAGTGTGCCTTGGGACTGCGGTATGGCATTCTGCAAAAAGGCGTGATGCTGACGGTGATGCAGATTCTATAATGTTGTTAATGGATAGTTTGCTTAATTTCTCAAGATTATTTTTGTCCGATAGAATTGGAGGATTGATGGATGCACCATTACTTGTTCAGCCAATTGTGATTCCTCAGGAGGTACAAAGACAAGCTCATAACTTTGAAGTTGTAAAAGCATATCCACTTTCATTCTTTGAATCTACTCTTAGAAAGGAAAAGGCAAGTGAGATCAAGGACGTGGAGATCCTAAAATCAAGATTAGAAACAGAAAGACAATTCCTTGGGCATGATTTTACACATCCTACATCTACTCTGACCACATCAAAATCAAGAAGTGCCTACTCTACACTTGGTTCATTGCTTGAAAAGCTTGACATGCAAATCAGGACTGCTGATATCATAAACGCAGTTGACCCAAGTGAAGTCGTATCAATGGTAATGACCACTCACTTGCTTCCGGATATCATGGGCAATCTCAGGGCTTATTCAGGCCAATCTTTTCGATGTACTGCATGTGGTGCAAGTTACAGGAGAGTTCCTCTCATAGGAAAATGTCTTGAATGTGACAATAAACTAATTCAAACCATGACCAGGCCATCTGTACAAAAATATCTTAAACTTGCAAGAAGGATGCTCAACAAGTATACAATCACACCATATCTTAGGGGGCGTGTGCTTTCTCTCTTAGATGAATTAGAACTGGTATTTGGTAAAGAAGAAAGTAGTCAGTCTATTCTTACAGACTTTGCCTAGCGGATCTTGATGTAATCATAGCCGCCATGCTTGCTTTCAAAACAATAGCGGACCTTTTGAAAGTCTTTTCTAAATTTCTTAACCTCTAGTGCGACTTTTTTCTTGTCTTTCTTGTCTACCACTACTTTTTTGATAAATTCAGCCACTTGTTTCATGTCTGATTCTTTCATACCAAGTCGTGTGAGTTCTGCAACACCAAGCCTCATTCCACCTGGATGGAAGTAATTGCGCCCAGCCTTGATATCTCCTGGTATTAGCTGTCTGTTTACGATTATGTTTGCTTTTTCAAGATCTGCTTCAATTGATCCACCATCACCAAACGAAAGTACGTTTACAACTATCTGGTGAGATTTTGTGAATCCTCGTTTTTCACCAAGCACTGAAAAACCAAACGAGTTAAGAGCTTCTGCAAGTGCTTTTGCATTCTTTATGACTTGAACTGCATATTTTTTACCAAACTCTAACATCTCTGCATAAGCAATAGCTTTTCCTGCCATGTGGTGCAAGTGATGATTGCTAGTCATTCCCGGGAATGTGGCTCTCTTGATACCTTCGCCATATTTTTCAAATGAACAGACCATTCCACCTTGAGGACCAAACAAAGTCTTGTGTGTGCTCATTGTCATTGCGTCTGCACCCTCTCTTAGTGGATCTTGGAACTGTCCGCCTGCAATGAGGCCTGCAACATGGGCACCATCATAATTGACAAACATATTGTAACTTTTCAAAAAGTCTGCAAGTTCTTTAACTGGATGTGGGAACAAGAAGACAGAACCACCAAACATTGCTAATTTGGGAATTTTTCCAGCTTTTTCAAGTTCTCTAACTTTATCTTTTGTCTTGTCTACATCAATTGTCATCTCCTCTGCATCAAATGGATAAAATTCAATGTCTAGTCCATGGACAAGACCTGCAGTACCTGCGTGTTCCTTCTTTCCATGTGATATGTGACCTCCAGATGGAATGGAAGGTGCAAGCATTGTATCTCCTGGATTTGTAAATGCTGAATAGATAGCTAAATTGGCAACAACACCTGAAATTGGTCTTACATCCACAAACTCTGCCTTGAATAATTTCTTTGCAAGTGCCATACACTTGAATTCTACTTCATCAATGTAGATACAGCCTGCATAGACTCGCTCACCAGGCCAACCTTCTGCGTATCTATTGGCAAAGTCTGAAATTGTTGCCTCTCGAACTGCAGGACTTGTGACATTTTCACTTGCAATTAGAGGAATTGAATTTGCAAACCATTGATTGTGAGTCTTGAGCAATGAAAGTACTTCATTGTAAGATGATCGCGGTGAAGAACGAGACATGTCTAGTTCCGCCAGTTTTCCTAATTTAAAAACATCGTTCAGCAGTGTTAAAAATTATCTATTTCAGGTGTAAAGGCTTTTGATCTCATAAGACATAATAAGGGAAAATTGACCTCTTGCAAATATGTCGATTCAATCCTCTGCTGGTGGAATCCCAGTTGTTATTCTAAAGGATGGTGCTCAACAGACCAAGGGTCGTGATGCTCAGAAAAACAATATTACTGCAGCAAAATTAATCGCAGAAATCGTACATTCTAGTCTTGGTCCACGAGGAATGGACAAAATGCTAGTAGATTCCCTAGGTGACGTTACAATTACAAATGACGGTGCTACTATTCTAAAAGAAAT
>JAJSDS010000084.1 GCA_028580875.1 Nitrosotalea sp. | reverse complement strand
GTTTGGTGCAGCCCTCTCGATCTTAACATTGACCCTTTGTCCTAACCTGACCTTGTCATCTGTAACTACTTGCTTGTATGCAAAATTTCTTCCCTTTGTTGTGCCGTTTGATACCTCATCGAACAAAACCTCTCCTTCCCAGCCTATCCATTCTTCATTTCTTTCCTGGGAGATCTTTTTTGCAAGGTCAAACACTATCTTACTTCGCTGCTTGACTCTGTCCACATCAATCTGCTTCATCTGGGAAGCCTTAGTGCCAGATCTTGCACTATATCTTGAGAGATTCACAACATCGGGTCTTGTCCTGTTTATCAAATCTAGAGTCTTGGCAAAGTCCTCTTCTGTCTCTGTAGGAAAGCCTACTATGATGTCTGTGGCAATGGTAAATCTATCAAATTTCTTTCTAAATTCATAGTCTACATCGTAGAATATCTTTGAAGTATGCATTCGTTTCATATCCTTTAGGACTTTGTCGCTACCGCTCTGGACTGGAATGTGGAGAAACTTGAAGACTTTGTCATTTTCAAAACTTTCTAAAAGATTGCCTTTTATTCGTGGAAGGTACATTGGATTCATCATTCCTACACGTATCATAAAATCATGTTCTATCTCTGATACTGTATGTACAAGTTCAGGAAGGCTTGAACCAATGTCAAAGCCATAACATCCATTGTCAGTTGATGTAAGCCAGATCTCCGCACAACCATCTTCAATCTCCTGTCGTACCTGTCTTACAATGTCTCCTAATCGATAACTCTTCAAGTCTCCCTTGGCTATCTTTGTCTGACAAAATGTGCACTCGCTCATGCAGCCGCTTGCAATCTCGATTATTCCGACTGCAGGGTTTAGCCTAACCTTTGGAAGTCCAACTTTACTGATATCAGTATCTGTAAGCTCAACTGTTTTGATTCCATCTAGTGTGGACTGGATTACCTCCAAAGTCTTGCCAAGAGAATTTGGTCCAAGCAAACTTGCTTTTGGACTAAACTTTTCTACAGTTGCCTGTTCTGCTTTTGGGAGGCAACCTGCAACAACCAGTGGATTTGTTCTTAATTTTTTTATCCTATGAACCATCTTGTGTGCAGTAACGTCTTTTACAGAACAAGTAACTATTACACTAAGATCAGAATCCTTTTCATTTTCTGCAAGACTGTGTCCTCCATTTACAATTAGGCCTGATATCATTTCAGAATCTGCAAAACTTGCAGAGCAACCGTATGCTTCTACCCAGATCTTTGCCATTGCTTATCCAAGTAGAGCCTTCACTTCTTTTTCCGTCAATAATCCTTTTGAGATTACTAGTTGCCTGATTGTCTTTCCTGTCTTGAGTGACTCTTTGAATAAATCTGCAGATACTTGGTATCCGATTTTTGGGGTAAGAAGAGTTACTATGACAGGACTGTTTTCTATGTATTGGCTAAGTTTTGTCTTATTTGCAGTAAGGCCGTCAATTAAGTTCCTTGAGAATATTGGGACAAAGTTTCGTATCATGTCCATTGAATCAAGAACTGACTTTACCATGACTGGGAGCATTACATTGAGTTCAAACTGACCTGCTTGTGCTGCAAGCGCTACGGTAGAGTCCTTTCCAATTATGTCAAAACATATCATGTTCATACATTCCGCAAGTGATGGGTTTACTTTGCCTGGCATGATTGAAGAACCTGCATGGACTGCAGGAATTCCAATCTCAGAAAGGCCTGCAACAGGTCCTGATGCCATCAATCTGATATCATTTGATATTCTGCCAAGCTCTAATGCTAGATTTCTGAGAGCAGATGAAACTCTGGCAACTGCAAATCTACTTTCAAGTCCAAATTGCATATCTGGTTCTGGCTTGAGTGGAAGTTTTGATATCTTACCAAGCTCTGCTATTACAAGTGTTCTGTATCCCTTTGGAGTATTTGCACCAGAACCTACTGCCGTTCCTCCCAATGCTACTCGTTCTAGTTCTTTTTTTGACTCAAGTATGGCATCACGCGCTTTTGCAATTGCAGTAGCGTATGCTGCAAACTCACTGCCAAGAGTTACAGGAAGTGCATCCATCAAATGAGTTCTTCCAATTTTCTGATAGCTTGAAAACTCTTTTGCTTTTTTGATTAATGTCTTTATCAGCTCATCAATTGCTGGTATGGCTTGGTTTACATCAAATAGAATTGCTACATGCATTGCAGTTGGAAACGTATCGTTGCTTGATTGTGACATGTTTACATGATCATTTGGATGAATAACTTCATAGTTACCTTTCTTATTTCCAATTATCTCAAGTGCGATGTTTGCAATCACTTCATTTGTATTCATGTTAAATGCTGTTCCTGCACCAGAGTTAATTGACTCTACTAGAAATTGATCTAGATGTTTTCCTGATAAGATTTTATCACAGGCCTTTATGATTGCATTTCCTCTTTTTGCATCAAGTGCTTTTACTTTCATGTTTGCAACTGCGGCTGATCTTTTGATCATGACAAATGCCATGATGAGATATGGATGGGATCTCTGTCCTGTTACATGATATTGTTTTATGGCTCTTGCTGTAAATGCACCATAGTATGCTTCTGCTGGGATCTCAACTTTTCCTAATGAATCAGAATCAGTTCTAAACTTCACGCCAAAACTAAAATTAATTTTCCTAATATGCATTCGCATTTTTTTAAAATTAAGAGCGGCGTAAAATCACAATAATCTGTGAATTTCTCAAGAAAACACCCAATAAGTTAATATATTTAGATTTAAACATCCGAAACGATGAACAGACGATACAGTATGATGTCTATTGCCGCAGTAGTGGCAGTAGCAGGATTATTGTTCGCAAGTACATATTCACAGACTCAGATGACTGCATCTAGTCAGAGCATCCCTAGTGCATCAGCACAGGCCTCTACAAAGGCAGTCGATGACATGGGAGGTATCCAATTACAAATGCCAAGTGCATTTGCACAGATACCAGCGGATCAAATTGATGGTTTGGTTGCACAAGGACGACATGTAGTAGATGTACAGCTAACAGCAACAAGTGCTAAATTACCTATTATGGGTGGCGGTACATACTATGCATTGACCTTTAACGGTCAAGTCCCAGGACCAACTGTAAGAGTTACACAAGGCGATATCGTCAGAGTGACTCTCACCGTTCCATCAACTGAATCAACACCACACTCTATAGACATGCACGCAAGTCAACTTAGTGCAACAAACTTTGGAGCTGTTAAGGTTGGTCAATCCAATACCTATGCATACATCGCTGAGACCCCTGGTGCATTCAAGTACCACTGTGAAGGAGTCAATCTAGCATCTATGGACCAACATGTAATGTCCGGCATGTACGGAGTAACAATCGTTGATCCATTGAATGGTTACAATCCATTGATAGTAGACAAGACTGATACCCAAGGTGGCAAAGTCGTAGTCGTACATCATAGATATGAAGCTGCTGCAAAAGAATTTGTCTTAGAGTACAATCAATTGTACTTGAACGCAGATGGTAGCTACAACCAGCAAGCAATGTTCCTTCACAATACAACACAAACTGTTGTAAACGGAATGGCATTTGGTTACACACCTAACGCAGACATTAACAAGCTGATAAAAGGTGATCCAACAAAGAATGTCTTCCCAGTGCAACCTTGGAATGACCCAGCACTCAAACAATATCAAGGACATCCATTATTTGTCGACCTTGACACACACTACAGACTCTTTGTAGTCAATCAAGGCAACATGCCAGTTTTCTTCCACATTGTTGGTGAAATCATGGATCGTGTGACACAAGGAAACCATGTCCAAGCTCAAGGAACTCAGACTTGGTTAATTGGTGGCTCACAGGATGCAATCATTGATGTTGTCTTTGACAGTCCAGGTGCATATGTAGCAGTCAATCATGACTATGCAGCAATCTTTTCAGGTGCGGCCACAGTATTTGTCGCAGGTGACCCATTCAACTTGGGATACCACCCAGGCGATATGCCAAACCCATCTGACGCAGTACCACCAACAGGTATGAACTCAATTCCACAAAAGGAACTAGTTCACTGTCTATGTACTGATGATCAAGCAGCTGCAATTGCGAAATCGATGAGCGGGTAAACCCTCAAACCTTTCTCTTTTTGTTTTAACAATTTTTGTTATTTTATTTGATCATATATTATTTTTCAAAATTTTTACATCACTAACAAAGTTAGCGAATACATATAATCTCAAAATCAAATACTTCCTTAAACATGAGTCAATCTCTGACAAAAGACAAGAAAATTTTGATATTCTCTTTTGTAACTGCTGCTACAACTGTAATTGCTGGAACATACCACCTGCAAATGGCTCCAAGATCATTGTCACACAATTTGGGTGAAGGTATGCTTTTTCTAGTAGGTGGAATGCTGCAAATCTTTTGGGCAGTTCCAGTGATAAAACGATGGGGAAAGATATGGCAAATTATTGGAATCGTTGGCACCATTGTCTTTTTTGTATTGTGGCTTTCAGATAGACTTCATCTTCTTCCAGAAGGTGGTGGACCTTCAGGTCATATGCCTCCCAGAGAACCAAGAGGTAACTTTACTGGTGGTGAATTTCAAAAGGGTTCTGCACCAAGGGGATTAGGACTAGAAATTGGTGGAATATTGGTGCCTCCAATAGAAATGTTCCAGATCGCATTTGTTGGATTGTATATTGTCTTGAGCAAGATGATATCTTCAAGACAACACAAATGACAATTTCATTATTTTATGATGTTTAAGAAAATGATCTTGGCAATGATTATATTCTGTCCCTGATGGCCTTCTTTTATGTCGATGGACAAGTCTGTCTTGATTTGTGATCAAGTAGCACCAATTCTAAATGATATATTACAAAAAAATGGATTAAAGATAACATATGAACCAGAGATTACACCAGATCAGATAAAAGAAAAAATTTCTAATTTTGATATAGTTGTTGTACGAAGCAGAACCAAGATTACAAAAGAAATGATTGACCGCGCCACACAATGTAAGATAATTGCACGTGTGGGAGTAGGTCTAGATAATATTGATGTTGATGCAGCCAAGGCAAAAGGCATTAGGGTAATCAATGCAGTAGAAGGTGCCATGAATGCAGTCGCAGAACTTGTTCTGGGATTGATGCTTTCAATGGCAAGAGAGATTCCGCGGGCAGACAGAGAGATACGAAATGGCAAATGGCTCAAAAAAGAACTCATGGGAAGCGAGCTCTCAGGGAAATATCTTGGCATAGTGGGATTGGGAAACATTGGAAAACGACTTGCAAAACTTGCAAGGGGCCTTAACATGAATATTATTGGCTTTGACGTGATGCCAATTGCAGACGATTTTGCACGTGATGTGGGACTGGTAAAAGCAGATATTGACACTTTGCTCTCTAGCGCAGATTACATTTCATTCCATGTCCCCCTGACTGAGAATACACACCATCTGGTAAATGCCAAAAGAATTTCTACAATGAAAAAAACAACTTACATCATAAACACTTCACGAGGAGAGATAATTGATGAAGACGCGTTGTATGATGCACTCAAGGAAGGAAAGATTGCAGGTGCTGCACTTGATGTGTTTGAAAAAGAACCCGCAGTTGGAAACAAGCTTACAACACTTCCAAATGTTGTATGTACTCCACATATTGGTGCCCAGACAAAAGAGGCACAGACACTTGCAGCAAATGTTATAGGCGAAAAAATAATAATGATTCTGCGCGGCGTTATCTAGTGGATATACAAACACAACTCATACCATTACTTTTGATATCTAGTATTCCATTTGCTATTGCACATGCTGAAATACCGCAATCATCTAAAACAATGTCAATACAAGACCAAATTTTACAACAGATGACTTCTATACTGCATTTCAAACCTGGATCGATACTATCACTTGAGCTTGACAAAAAACAAATTGTTGAATATTCTTTGATTGGCTCTATCGCACTTGTGATAATTGTTGCAATTGCATCATCTGCAAGAGCAAAAAGCAAACCACGTAAACCTAGACTTGGATAATTCCTTTTTGAATCAAATATACTATTGACATACCAAAGTCATTGTCTGAGATGGTATCATCTGACCACAGTTTGACATTTTTTATGAACCATTGCGGTACATGTGTTTGATTAGTCTGACTATATCCTGGAATGCTGATTATGCCATCATTTAACAACTCTCGAATTATTCCTGCATAAGACTTGTCCGTAGGAGATCCTTGCTGCAATGTCTTTACAAGTGACTTGAACTCTGTAGGTATTGCAATTTTTCCAGAATCTACAAGATCAAAAGAAACACTAGCGGTGGAATTGGAATATTCTGCATCAATTCTATAGGTTCCAGGACTAAAAGTTGTCTTGTAAAATGGAAACGGCGAAGTTATTGTGCTGTTTGTCTTATCAATTGGAAGGGTAATTGGTGAACTTGTCTTGTTTGAACTGTCAGTGATATGTATGATGATGTCATGACTTGACAACTGTGAAACTTGAAAATTGATTGAAAGAAAGTCTCCGTATTCATAGACGTGTTTGCTTGTTGAGATCTCAAGAGATGGTGTAGCAAAACTGTACTGTGTACCAAGGACTAGTGAAATTATACCTACAAGTGCCAAAGTCTGTCTTTGCCAACTCATAAGAATCAAGAAAAATTAATTTCATAAATAGGCTTTCCTTGATACTTGATTTTGTAAGCAAAATCCTGCCTAATTTTCTAACAGAATATAAAGGGTAATTCTGTAGTGCCGAGTATGCCTAGTCAACAGGACCAGATCTGGATTAAGATGTGGAAAGAAAATTCACCAGAGCTTAGAGCGAAGGCCATACAGTGGAGAAAAGAAAATGCTCTAGTACGTGTGGAAAGACCAAGCAGAATCCAGCGTGCAAGAAGACTGGGATACAAGGCAAAGCAAGGAATTGTTGTAGTAAGAATGCGTGTAGGAAAAGGTAACATGCGCAAGAAAAGACCAGTTGCAGGAAGAAGACCAAAACACCTCGGTGTATTGAGAATCAAGCCTGCACTTAGCATGCAAAGAGTTGCAGAGCGAAGAGTCTTGGAAAGATTTCCAAACATGGATCTACTTGGCTCATATTATGTTCATCAAGACGGTTTGTATCTTTGGTATGAAGTAATACTTGCAGATGTCTCACATCCAAGAATCATAAAGGACAAAGAGATCAGAGGCAAACTATCTACTCTGAAAAATTGAGATCTCATATTATTTTATCATGTGTCGTTTTGC
>JAJSDS010000083.1 GCA_028580875.1 Nitrosotalea sp. | reverse complement strand
TGAAAATAGGATTTCATCAAAAGTCTTACATATCACAGAGTGGAATAATATGTCACAATTATCATGAGCCCAGAGAAAACTAGGCAACCAATTTCAGAAAGAGTCGGCATATACGGTACAGATGATGATAGCCTCAGAGCACTGGGAGAAGTCTTGGTAACAGATGTAAGCAGAACTATCTTGAAATTATTATTTGAAAATACACTTACTGCAAATGATATTTCCATAAAGACAGAATATTCATTGCAGCTTGTACGATATCACCTAAAAAAGATGCAAGATGTTGGATTGGTAGAAATATCAAAGATTGGAAAAAATACCAAATCACACGACATGAAATACTATACTGCCACCAAGTTTGCGATAGTCATCTTGCCATCCAAGTTTTCAGACAAGGCCAAGACTAGCAAGTCGCTTCTCAGATCATTAAAATCGCTTTACAGATTAGGTTCAATAGGGATTGCGGCAGTTGGCGCATGGTTTACAACGCTTGCATTACAAGGGGCAAGTCAGATATCAGATGTGTCCAAAGGAGCTCCAGATGTCTCAGGTGGTGGAGGATACACAAGCTACAATCCATTTTACAATGCAGTCGGAGGACCATATTCTGGAGATGGAGGAATAGGATCTGGTGCATCACTAGGCGAGATGCTCAAGCTTGCAAGAGAAAAAGTGTCAATAGCAACACAGAATCCTCACGCAGGGTCTGGAACGCCATTCTTCAATGGTTCCATTCCAGACATTTTCTGGCCTGTTGTGATAACACTCACGGTTGTAGCATTTGGACTGTCAATTGAGATAATTTTACGAGTCATCAAAGTCAAAAATGACACAGCCGTCTAATACATTAAATTTTATTTTAAACTCGTTTTTTATATCGGGTGTATAATCTACATATTCTTGAAGATGTCAGTCCTTTCAGATGACTGGCTGTAAAAAATTTACTTAATGATTTAGGTTCCAACTGCATTAGAATGTATCAGACATAATTTTTATGAGAAAACTCAAAAACAACTATGCCATCATGAAGTGAATCATGTATCAGAATTATCTTCAGAGATTCTAAAATAGTTTTTACGTATTGATGCACGAAGGTTGTCCACTTGGGACTATTTCCAGTACAAAAAACTAGTCTGTAATTATTGCCAGTTACCTTGTACGAGAATTCAAACCAGTTACAGTATTTGGATAATGTAGTAAGGTAATTGTGAATTACGTGATCAATGTCATATTGTATTCCCATTATACCAAAAAGCTTTTTTACAACATTTGGTCCGCTTTTTACAATTTCATTCACATCTGGCTCTTCTATTTTTGTTATAATATTGAAAAACAGATCGTGTGGAATCACCATGTTTGGAATTACATTTACGGTTTCGTCGTATGTGATATTTTTGTTCAAAATATTGTTAATTAGTGCATTTAGTGTTAGGTCTTTTTTGTCTGCGTTTTGTTTGAGAATTTCAAGAAGATCGCTTTGTAATCTCAATGTGACCCTGTTGGCTGACACTCGCTTCAAGACTTCCAAATCACATACAACCCCACAAAAAGATTTTTGCCAAATTCAAAAATACTCTAGAATTACAAACATGGGCAATATCCTCTAACTGCAAGTGCCTATCATTCCCATTATCCCTAGATCGACCATTTTTAAAGAAGCTCGGTGTCAACCTGCGTCTAACTGCGTCAAATTGTGCTGTTTTTTCTCCAAAAAATAAAGATAAAACGATAAAATTCTCCATTTGGAGTGTCAGTCAGTTTTTTCATATTAAGAATTGCGTAGGAATAAGATGAACGAATTATACATGTTAGAGAGGAATATTTGTAAAACACAATCAGGTTGTAAACTTGAATATTACAACATTTTCATGCACTAACTTGGAATTGATCTTAATTTTTAGTGATTCCAATATATTTGTCACATAAACCATGAGAAAGTCAATCCATTTTGCACCTAACTGTGTCTCAAAAACCAGCCTATGATTCTCATCATTTCCAGTATTGCTAAAACTATACCAGCCACAATACTTTCCCATTATGATGAAGTGTTTGTCCATGACTTCTTTTAACGTATATTCTATGCCTTGAATTGCAAAGATTTTCTTTATTATATCAGGACCTTCCTTTGCAATTTCTTCCATATCATCAGCATCCAGTTTATCAATTATCCTAGAGAATAAAACATCAGACACTGTCACTGCAGGCAGTGTGTTTACTTGCATGTCATAAGACACGTTTTTGAAAAGAATCTTTGTAATCAATGCGTTTAACGGAAGATCTCGCTTGTCTGCTTCTTTTTTCAGTATATTTGTGATAGAATTGGGTATCCTCAGTGTCATACGTTGTGTTCCTGATACACTATCAAACTGTTCCATATTCCTAGCCCTACTCATCAGCAGAAGATTTTCTATTTAAATTCGTGTCATAATACAATGAGCTAAATCCTCTTGCAGAGATAATCCATATCTATTTGTCACACTATTGTGATGGAACCAGTTGTTCTATTACAACATGATAATAGAAATTATCCAATTTGAACTCCATTGAAGACGTGTACGTGGTAAAGTTTACCCCAAAGTTTGTATCATTTGTTTGCAGTTCAGGCAATTGTTCTACCTTGTTACCTGCCAGATGAAGTATAGAATCAGCATCGCTTTGACTGATACTAGTTGAAAAAGTATGAATGCCATGAAGAGGAGGCGGTACAAACCTGCTAAACGCCTGGTCAATTGCATTTTTGAGCACTGGAATTTTATCTAGTGTAGAATTGTCAAGAATTATTGTACCACCATCCATCTCTGCAAGCTGTTCTGGCGTGTGAACTTTGACATTCCCAGGAGTTGTCTCAGCAGTTGCGCTTAGTTGTATCACCGCACTTGATGTAGGCTTGGAGATCTCTAGAAACAATACAATTCCTGCTAATGCAATACCAATCACAAATAAAATAATCAAAGTTTTCATGATACCCTTAGACGGATTTAGAATTTAACTGATGTTCATCATGATATAAAACAATTCAGATAGTATGGAATGTTTTAGAATTTTTCAGACTAGTTTAGCAGTTTGTCCTTGTATTCCAGTATGGCTTTTTTAATTTCAGAATAGCTGCCTGACAAGTTTCCGGTCTTTTCAAAGTCTGTTATTGTGGACTCTAATTTTTGTACAAAATCCAATGCATCGTCATTATTCTTTTTTAGTTTCTTTTTGAGTCCAATGATTTGCCCTTGGTCCATGATGTCCATTAGATAGAATCTAGTATAAACATTGTTTTCATTATTCTGAACACTAGAAAATGTGCTGCTTAATGTTATTTGGTTTATCCTATTTTCGCTTGTGGCGATTTGACGCGTCATACTGTTTTGCCCTGGTTTCATTATAGTTTATCTGGAGCATTACATGTCTGAGTTTTTTTCGCTTGTTTTCGTCAGGAAAATGGACAAGCATAAAATCATCAAGCTCTTCGATTCCCCGTTCCTCAAGTATCTCCAATGCAATTCTTCCTGCTTCTCTTGCATTATCTGTCCCACACTTGCTGCATACAGTTCCGCGCACAATTTTTCCCCTACAGGTAGAGCTGATACAATGCATCATGAAATAAAATGAGTCCATGATCTATAAAAACAGCCCGAACATGAAAACCCAAGACTGTAGTACAATCAAAAGCATTAATTTTGTACATAATATCCAGTAAAGAAAATGACTGGGCAAGAATGTATAGAATGCATGTCAAAGAACACTGGTGAGTACATGGACCCAGTAGAGAAAAGCGATGGCATGCATTACTACTTGCTATGTGAAGACTGCAAGTACGAGTGGGAAATCATAAGAAAATAAATTGATACACCATCTATGATACTAACAGAAATTGCTAAATTACAAGCAGGATGGAATAATAACAATGAGTTTTGAAGGAATAGACATACAGATTGAGCGATATACAAAGAAGATTAATGAAAATAATGAATTGCTAAAAGATCCAAATTTGACTCTAGAGGCAAAAAAGCGACTCGAGTCAGAGATCAAAAGCGCAACAGCTGAAAGACACAAGTGGAAGATACGAAAAAACAATCTGTTTACTACAAGACACAAGAAATAGGAAAAACCTACTGCTAGTGTGATTTTATTGATTTTGTGACAGGCCTCATGCCACTGTGGATGTCATTTTTGCAATTGTCACACAGATAATTTTCAATTGATCCTTTTCCATAATGGCCACACCTGCAACTTGTGCAAGAGCACAAGACTCTATCATATTCTGTCATGATTATACCAAATAATATAATCAATATTAATATCTGCTTTGAGCAGGCCTTAGGTCTTCTACCAGTACCTGAACTGACTTGAACATTGATTTGACTGCCACATTTACCTCTCGCAGGTCCTGGCCCGTATTTCCAATCAAGTCCATCATTCCTTTTGCAGATCTTGCAAATTCCTTTGCTTCATCGATTACACCTGTCTCTTCCATCAGTTTTATGGTGTGGTGCATCTTCTCTGATGCCTCGTTGATGTTTTGAGTAATCAGGCGAAAGTTTTCGATGTTTTTTACCATCTCAGGTGTCTTTAGCGCCTCGATGATATCCTGGACTACGTTGCCCATATCCATGATTTTTCCAAGTGATTCTTGTACTCCTGGTGCCCTTATCTGGCGCATTATTTCTACTGCACATGATACGGTTTCTTTTATCTCTTGGATCTTTCCTGTTTTTTCTACTGCCATACTATGTACCTCCTAGTATTAGCGTGCAGAGCAAGACTTTGCCCATTGCCAACAGGTGTTCTTTTCCTTCCACCCATTGCATTATCTGGACTGCATAGTCTAGGCATCTTGTGATTGTTGCCGAGTCTGTCATGAGAGTTTTGCTCCCTGTGTTTTTGTGACTGTCTTTGTTTTTGTCATGATGGTATGATGTCAGAAAAATTATTTATCAATTCAATACAATTTTGCAACAAAAATGTTGGATTGTGCCTAGACAGGAATGATTCCTAGACATAGTTTTAGGTATGATTAATTAAAACGCACAGAAAATCACAAATCATGGGTGACGGAATAGGCGGACCTGTAATTGCATGTTTATCTGGAAATACTTTTGACATGTCAGTTACTCACTTTCGTAAAGACAACAAGGAAGAGTATGGCAACGTTGAAAGGATTATGATTGCAAAGGTGGACAATCCCGATGATCCACAGTACGAGGAAAAGACTGTGGCAGATCTAGAACGTGCACTAAAGGGCAAGTTTGTCACATGCAATGTGCAATATCGTGATTCAAAGACTGACTGGTTGATTTGTAATGTGTTTGTCCAAAATCCACCAGAGTAAAAATATAATTTTCTTTTAGGTTTTTGATTCTTGGAGATTCCAGCAGTTTTTGCACAAGTATCCTTTAAGATTCCATTCTTTTTTTGCATGGCGAGGCATAAAACCAAGCTTTGTGTTACATACGATACAATTTTTTTTCAATTCATTGTCTGACTTTTGCCACTCGTTAAAACATGGCTCACATAACCAACCTTTGAGATCCCATTCTTTTTTGGGTTTCCAGAGATATAATCCGCCAGGCTCTGCACCACATGCCACACAAACATCATCAGTCTTTTTCTTAGGAACGGGTTTTTTCATAAAATCTACATAGCATTTTGCGCACAGTTGGCCTTTGAGATTCCATTCTTTTTTGGGCTTGCTTGTATTAGGAGTACGCTTGTTGCAAACAGAGCAGTATTCCTCCTTTTTGCCTCCAAATAGTCCCATGATATCAAGCATGAAACTCTATTAGAAAAGGATTTGACCACAGTACGTCCAATCAGTCAAAGGATTGCCATACTAACATCATCCCGTTGGAGTTCTGATGGTCTATGGTATGACATTCCAGATGAGATAAAGGGTTTACTATGTTAGATCTTTTTTCCAGTAGAAATTGCTAAATTTGGTAGTCAAATCAAAGGAGTGGAAATTGAAGATCAGTTCAATATTTGTCGCATCATTGGTTACGTTTGGCATTTCTGCAGCATCGTTTCTTTTGATGCGCATGTATCAATCCCATATTGCAGGATGGTTTGCGGCAGGATTTGGCTTTGTTGCCATAATCACCATGATAATTCCAGGATTGCAGAAACTGCGAGCCGGAAAGGTTGCAAAAGTCTAGGTATCGTCTTTTTTCGGAGCAGGCTTTCTGCGGAAATATACAGTGAATCCTCCTCCTACAATAACCAACACAATCAGTATAACCCAAAATTGTGTAGGGTCTACATAGTTCCACATTACAGGGTCATTTCCAGGATTGACTTGGGCTTGGACATGGTTTATTGATACAAAGAACAGTGCAAAAACTGCAAATAATTCAGCAGTGATCTTCATTAAAATTATGAATTCAGAATTGGCTATAAAGAATTATTGATTATTATCCCATTTTACTTTCTTGAGCAAA
This sequence comes from Nitrosotalea sp., assembly GCA_028580875.1. Taxonomy (GTDB): domain Archaea; phylum Thermoproteota; class Nitrososphaeria; order Nitrososphaerales; family Nitrosopumilaceae; genus Nitrosotalea. The sequence continues at coordinate 818 of JAJSDS010000083.1, read as the reverse complement.
TACTTGTGAATTTCATCAATACATTTGAAAAAGAAGTGAATCCGAATGTGTTACAGCATAGACATCAGTGGATGACAGTATGAAATAGAGATTGTGAATTTTCAAATTTCAATCTTTAAAGAAATGTTCAATCACATACATTTCAAGATGATTTTAAGAGCACGTGGTTTGCGAGTGCCTTACTTGAAATATCACGATGAGTTTTTTTATCTTTAAGGATCAAGTGTTTCAAATGTCTATCAGATTTCTCAAACATTTTCTGTCCAAAGACATCACATCTAGCTTGACGTGATGACTAGTTCATCTCTTGAATCGTATAGTCAGATTACATCCCGCACTCTACATTTAAAATTGTACGATATCACATTAGAATATCACGTATTTGACTCAAAGATTTACTAGACAGGGTAGATTTAACTAGGAACCAGACATATCAGAAATCATGGGCCAGAAAGCATCTGGGATAGAGAGGTTTCTTGCTCCGTCCCTAAACAAGATAGAAGAGGAATTGAGGTCAATTCATGCAGAGATTAATACAGTAACGACAAGAATGGATGAAACCAACAATAGGTTAACAAAATTAGAAGAAGATCATAAACGATTCATAATTAAGATGGACAAGACAGACGATGGAATGACAACCGAGTCCAAAGTCTTGTTTGATAGCATAAATGAAATGGGAAAGCACAATCGGGATGAAATAGAGATCATAAAACGCGCTATTGATGTAGCCCAGAGAAGGTTGGTCATTTTAGAGGCCAACATGAAAGAGCTTGGCAAGTGAGTATACATCAAGCGGAATTTTACTCTTGAGCCTC
>JAJSDS010000082.1 GCA_028580875.1 Nitrosotalea sp. | reverse complement strand
CGATGCAAAGATGGTTGACTGTAAGAATCTGTCCATTAATCTAGATAAAAGCAAGGAAGAGTATGGAACTGTAATACAGAGATGTGTCAGTTACTATCGTAGCCTCCACTCCACTGCAGCACTAGAAGGAAAAGGAGTCAACATAATCAATTCATTGAACACTAGCATCTTTGCAGGAAACAAATTATTTACTCACATGCTTTTGCTAAAAAAAGGAATACCCACACCATTTAGTGCAGTTGCATTCTCACAAGAGTCCGCACTTGATCTTTTAGATAAAAAGGGATACCCAATGGTGATAAAGCCAACTGTTGGCAGTTGGGGAAGAATGATTGCCATGCTAAAAGACAAGGAATCAGCAGAGGCAATAATTGAAAGCAGAGAAAGCATGTATCCAATTTACCAAGTTTACTACCTAGAAGAGTTTGTCAATAGACCACCTCGCGATATAAGAGCAATAGTAGTAGGAGACAAGGTTGTTGCTGCAATTTATCGCTACTCTGGAGAAGACCAATGGAAAACAAACATGGCATTGGGCGGAAGAGCAGAAGAGCTCAAAGTAACAAAAGAACTGGAAGATATTTGCATCAAGGCAAAAGAAGCAGTCCAAGGACAAATAGTTGGGGTAGATCTAATGGAAAGTAAAGAAAATGGACTCGTTGTACACGAAGTCAACAATACAACGGAATACAAAAATACTGTCAGAGTTACTGGCGTAAATATACCAGCAATGATGATTGATTACGCAATGAGCCAAGGAAAATAAGAATTGGACTCATCAGTAACTAGTACACCAAGATATTCAGTAAAAGTTCTAGAGAAGGCTCTAAGGCTCTATACACCATCACTTTCAGAAAAACCACTTGCAGAATTTTTGGCAGACAAGTGTGATGATTTTGGTTTTGAGGACATTCGCATAGATGATGTTGGAAACCTTATCGCTACAAAGGGATCAGGACATCCAAGAATAATGTTGTGCGGACATATGGATACAGTCCCAGGAAAGATAAAGGTAAGAAACGAAGACGGATTCATCTACGGTAGAGGTGCATCAGACGCCAAGGCACCCCTAATCTCAATGCTTCTTGCAGCAGCATCAATACAAGGAAACAACAATGGCACCATTACATTTGCTGCAGTAGTGGACGAGGAGGGAAATGCAACAGGAATTAAAAGTCTTGTAAAGCAAAAACCTGAGATAGACTATGCAATATTTGGAGAACCAAGTGGAATTAAAAACATCACAATTGCATACAAGGGCAGAATTGCAATAAACTTGAGAGTAAATGTAGGTGATAGTGCACATGCCAGCGCACCATGGCTTGCAAAAAATGCAATTGAAGAATCTTATGTGTTTACAAGTGCATTGAAAAAATCCCTAGAGCAAAACCAAGAAGGTTTAGCAAAAAGCATGATGCTCACATCATCTCTTACTGAAATCAAGGGAGGTACGAGTCATAACGTAACTCCACTAGAATGTGATGCGATAATGGACATCAGAATTCCTGTAAACATGAACTGTAAAATGGTTGGAGAAAGAATTGCAACAACAGTTCAAGATATTGCAAAAAAACAAGGAGTCAATGCATTTTATTCAGTAATAGATGAGACTGAACCATTTGAAGCACCTCACAGCTCTCCACTTGTAAGAGCATTAACTTTAGGAATAATGGACATAGAAAAGGCAAGGCCACAGCTAATCCGAAAGACAGGTACCGGAGACATGAACATAATAGGAAATTCGTTGAACATTCCAGTTGTAACATACGGTCCAGGGGATCCTCATGCATCACATACAATTGATGAAAGAGTGTCAACAGATGAATTTCTAAGAAGCATCGAAGTTTTCAAAAGAATGTTATCTCACCTTAGGAGATTGCATGAATTCAAGAATACGGCTAAATCCTAAAACGAAGCTCAAAATATAGAGCAGTCAGAGTTTTTTACAATGTTATGGTTTGTAGGTCTTGGCATTTCAGGGCTTGATGGAGCAAGTGCAAATGCCATCCAAGTTTTAAAAAAGGCAGACATGACATACTTTGAGAACTTTACCAGCCCCATAGGAAGAACTGAATTATCAAAAATAAAAAAACTAGTCAAAGGAAAGATGACCATTGCACCCAGGTGGATGGTAGAGGACGGCAAGGCAATCCTACTTCTTGCCAAAAAGAAAAATGTTGTACTCCTTGCCTACGGGGATCCATATGTGGCGACAACCCACCAAGAATTGCGTACAAGAGCAGAAAAGGAAAATATCAAGACAAGAACAATCCACGCTGCATCTGCAATCACATCGTTGATTGGAGAATGTGGACTACATCATTACAAAATTGGAAGACCTGTGACAATCATGAGAGAGATTCCATCACTGAGTACAGTTTACTATACAATTTATGAAAACATGGTAAAGGGAAATCATAGTTTGCTTATCTTAGAATTTGATAACAGTTCCAATTTCTTTTTGGACCCAAAAGATGCATTGTCCAGTTTACTTGAGACAGAAAACGGACAAAAAAGAAACGTCATTAACCAGTCCACATTTGCAATAGTTGCATCAAGGATTGGCTCAAAGAGCCAAAAAATAATTTCAGGAAAAATATCATCGCTTGCCAAGATAGACTTTGGCAAGCCTCCACATACGATAATCATTCCAGGAAGACTTCATTTTACAGAACACGACGCAATCAAGATGTTTTCAAAGTGTCTTGATGAACCATTTGATAACTCTTCGAAGATTCAAAAAATTTCAGACCAAATGCTTTCAAAGTACATACCAAAGGCAAGAAAAGCACTAGAAGAAGTTTCAAAGATGTTCAAAGATGATGTCAACCTAAAGCCAGTGATAGAAAATGCCCAATTATACATAGACGATTCAGAAAAATTCCAAAGAGATGGACAAGAAGAACTTGCTGTTCTTAGCATAGGATATGCAGAAGGATTGATGGATTCATTGCGCCTCTCAAAAGGAATAGACCCATGGGCACAGAGTTTATAGATAAATCAAATTGTAATAGTTTCGCTCTAGTGATAATATTTGGACGCGTTTGATAAAGAAATAATCACAGCCTTTTTTGTGGCATCGCTTTCAGGTGATACCGCTACAGAAATAATACGAAAAAAACTTGCCCTCAATCCAGAATACATCCAAGAGAGAATAGAGCACCTTGTCAAAAATGGTTTTATTGAAAATAACAAAAATAACCTCACTGACCTTGGAAGAAACTCTATACGAGTTGTATTGGCAGGAGGAGTTTTCGATATCATCCACCCAGGACATATCCATACCCTCAGGGCAGCAAAAGCTCTGGGCAATGTACTAGTCGTAGTCATTGCTACTGACAAGACTGCACAGAAAATGAAAAATAGAATCCCCCTTCACAACATGGAGCTCCGCAAGGATTTGGTAAGATCGCTTTCAATGGTAGACTACGCAATAGTAGGATATGAGGGAGACATATTCAAGTCAGTTGAGATAATCAAGCCAAATATTATTGCACTAGGATATGACCAGGTTCATCAAGAAAAGTTCATCATAGATGGATGCAAAAAAATAGGAATTGATGTATCCATTGCAAGGCTCCAGTCCCCAATACCAGACATCAAGAGCTCAAAGATAGAAAATGACTACGGCAAGTCAATTTACGGAATTTAATTTTGTATAGACTTTGTGCTTATTGGAACTCGTATTGTAACCTTTGAACCTGTAGAAAGTTTTGTTACTTTTTTGATATTTTCTGCAGAAATTAATTCAATTATAGAATCATCATGATGCGTCCTCTCAAGCAAAATCAATGCCGCGTTTACATTGTTTATTTTTGCAGGATAACATTTTACCCATCCATAAGTTCGCTTTCCATCTGAGAAGCCATCAACCATTATTGCAGGATATGCATCAAGTGAACGCTTTGCTTCAACTGATTCTTTGTCTTTTAGCTTTACATTCAGTGTCCCAGGAAATGGTACATAGCCAAGCTTGGTTTTGAATTGTTTTGTGTACCCTTTCATAGACATATAGTATGCACCTTCACCCATACCAGAGCTGATTGTTCCTTTGAATTCCAAATGTGCAGGAATGGATTCAAGGCTTGATTTTAACACAGATGAGATCTTTATCATCTCAGAGTGGCCTTTAGTTGTTATCCTAACAGAGACTTTTTGCCCACTTCGTAGTCTTTCCACATACCCATTTGCCTCCAGTTCTAGAAGATGTTTTGATGCGGCCTGTTGTGACTTGTTGATACTTTTTCCAAGAGAAGACGTAGTTATTGGAACAAAGTTGTAGCGTGCACCTTTAGTAAAAAGTTCTGCAAGTGTTAGAATATGTTGAATTTTTAATTCAGACATTAATTTTATGCAACACCAAGCTCTGTAAATGTTTTGAGTGTCAATCCATCAGTGGATTTTAGATTAGCCATTCTATGGCCAATTAGATACCCAATTCCAGCTTGTTTTGCAGAATCAACCAGTCTTTGTGTTATAATTCCATCAAGTATCAAAAACTTGATGCCAGAGCCCGGAGCAAGTTTTCCTACAACCTCACTTACTGGCACCTTGAAGAGTTGGTTTGTACCATCATCAAGAGCTATTGCTTCTAGTGATTCATTGAGTTGTGGATATACTTTTTTTACAACATTAGCAATTGGTTCGTCCTTTACGTCCTTGAGCACAGGCTTTGCTGTCTCCTTTTTCATATCTTCAGCAGTATCTTTGAGAATATCAGCAATCTGTATTGGAGTGAGTTCTTCGACTTCAACACCTTCTGGTGCTCTGTGTACTACATCCACATTTACAAGAGATTTTAGCTCTTTTAGTATGAATCCGCCTGCTCTATCACCATCAAGGAATGCAACTACTTTTGATTTTGAATCACATAGTGATTTTATTGATTCGTCAATTCTTGCGCCTTCTATTGCAAGTGCGTTATCAAAACCAGCTCGTAGTAGATTTATCACATCTGCTCTACCTTCAACTAGAATTATCCATGGTGAATCAAATACACCAGAACCACATGCAAGTTTTTCTTTCCCAAATGTTGCAATCTTTCCTGCAGAACCAACATCAGACACATCCTTTAGCATCTCCTCACCTTCACTAATTGTCTTAGTAGACCATTTTTGGACTATGTCTTTTGCTCTGTCTACAATTTCTTTTTTCTTGGCAGTACGTATATCATCAATTGCATCTAGTTTGAATGCAGCTTGGAATGGACCCACTTTATCGATGCTCTCTATTGCAGCTGCAATAAGCGCGGCAGTATTGATATCAGTACTCATAGGAATTAGAGCATCGCCCTTTGTTTGAGTAGACGATGCCGTGGTATTGACTTCTATTCGTCCTACCTTCGACACCTTCTGGAGTTCATTTAGGTTCATTTCTGGGCCAAGCAGACCTTCTGTCTGACCAAAAATTGCGCCTATGATATCGGCTTTTTCAACGAGTCCATCGACGTCGAAGCTGAGCTTAACGTGATACTTGACAATTCCCTTATATGACAAATCATTATCCTCTTAATTGTTGATCATTTATTTTTCCTAGTGGTTCGATATAAGTGCTTATTCCTTTTCCCGTACGTTAATCTTCAAATGCATAGATAGATAGATCCTCCACGTTCCTTATTCTGCCTTTTGTGATAATTGTGAGTTGTTTTCTATATGAGAGATCTATTGACATTCGATGCTGAAGCTGTGAAACTATGCGTTTTGTAAGATACCTTCCTTTTCTATCAGAGTCTAGTAATAGTATGAGATTTTTGTACTTGGGCATACTGTCGGCAAATTTTATCAAGCCTTTGAAACTATGAAACTGACACATCTTTCCAGTAAAGCCCAATTTCTCAAGAGCCTGTTCATCACGTTTTCCTTCTACAACTATTATGCTATGATGTTCAGAGTTAAGTGATTTTACAAAATCCTTCACTTTTAAGATTTCATCTATTTCAAAATTCACAAACTTATTTACAAGCTAGACTATTAAGCAATTTTCAGGCAATCATGTCAGAATTTCTAGTAATTCAAAACACAAGAATAGAAGGAATTGGCACATTAGGCGAATTACTCAAAGCAGACGGGTTTGGCATAAAGACAATTCTTGCAAAAAATGAAAAAATTCCAGAAGTCAAACAAGATGCCATAATAATTCTTGGTGCACCAGAGAGTGCAAATGATGATCTGCCATATCTTAAACAAGAGATGGATTTAATCCGAGATTCTGTAAAAAAAGAGATCCCAGTTTTGGGCATATGTCTTGGGTCACAGCTTATTGCCAAAACATTTGGAGCCAGAGTGTACAAAGGACCCAAAAAAGAAATAGGATTCTACGAAGATGTTGAGTTTGACAACATGACCAGATCTAATCTCTTCAATGGAATAAAGGGTCCATCTCTTGTATTTCATTGGCACGGAGATACTTTTGATCTACCCGAAGGTGCAATAAGACTTGCACATTCAAAAGACTATCAGAATCAGGCAATAAAGATAGGCAGTGCGGTTGGAATACAGTTTCATCTCGAGGTAGATGAACCCACCATAAAACTATGGCTGGAAAAATCAAGTGAGGAACTAAGCAAGATACCATATGTCAGTGTAGATGCGATTAAGAAACAGATACCACAAAAAATTGGTACTATTAGAAACAATCTTGAAATATTTTATAAAAATTTCAAGTCAGAGTTTAGTCTTTGAAAAGCATACCCAGCAAGTCTCATCAGATGCCTACTTGGATGATGTTTGGTTAGTATTTGTCCCATTTGCCATGGCCAGTTTAGACATGATGTCTTCACCATGTTGTGCAACAGGGATAGGACCAGCGTTTGGACGTTGTAAACTCCATATTGCATGTATCCACTTGGTTTTTTCGCCTTTTGCGCATATGTGATCACCACAAATTTTGCTATCACCAAAACTTGCAGAGGTATGCCTGTTGTCAAAAACGGTTCGAACTTGTAACGCACTAGCTAGCTGAGATGAGATAACCATCATGGAGGTAATCAAGGCAAACATAACTGCAAAAACCAAAACCTTTGTGTTCAATTCGATGTATGTGTAAAATCACAAGATAAAAAGAATTCGCTAACTGTCATACGTAAAATTCCAATAATGTGTTCAACCAAAAATGAGATCAAGCTCAAGGGGGTTAGCAACTTTGACAAAAGTTTAATATAAAACACTTAGACCTTCGGATCACGTCATGGTACACAAAAAAATACAGATCTCATCATTGCGATCTGCAAATAAAGAGGAGAGATCCTTTTGAATCCAGTAACAAAGATTTTTGAAGAAACATTTGCAACAGATCATAAGGTAATCACCGAAGATCTATCCAAAGCAGTATTGAAAAAATATGGAATCAAAGTTCCAGGTTATGCACTTGTAACCAATGCAAAAGATGCTGTCAAG
>JAJSDS010000081.1 GCA_028580875.1 Nitrosotalea sp. | reverse complement strand
CTCATCGGCATACCATGCGATTTGTTTTATCTCATCTTCTGTGAGGGTACTGTTCCATTTTTCAAGAACTGTTTTGATTATTTCAGAGCCGTTGTACAAAAGCCCCCAGTATGGATGGTGCTCTGCAGTGGTCAGTGCAAGCTCTTCAATTTCTTCGAGCCCAGTCTTTGCAAGCGCCAGCCCATCTGAGCGTTCTCCATAGATTCGTATTATACCAGAATCAGGATCAGAATGCATTTTCACCAGGACATTTTTCTTTTTGAATGATTCCACTAGTTCCAAAAGTGCCCTATGAAAATCATCAAAATCATCTGCCATGTCTTAGAATAATCTCTGGTGTTCTGCAAGCATGCATCTGTTAAAAATTACAACAGGAATTCCTGCCTTTCTTGCAACCTCTTCTGCTTGTACATTGTGGATTCCCTCTTGGAGCCATATCACTTTGGGTTTTATCTTGACTGCTTCTTCGATTACAGGCAGGACTTGGTCAGACGGCCTGAAAACATCTACCACATCTACAGTTCCAGGAATGTCAAGCAAACTAGGATAACATTTTCTTTCAAGAATTTCTGTTGCAGTAGGATTTACTGGAATTACATTATATCCATTGTCAATCAAATATTTTGGTACATAGTGTGCAGCTTTTTCCGGATTTTTTGACATGCCAACTACTGCAATGTTTTTCAGAGAATAAATTTTTCGTATGTCATCGTCTGTAAAAGAATCATGCTCCATGATATCATCACACTACATTGTGTCTTAATATCTTGCGGAATAACCGATTTATAGGGCCGTTGCCAATATTTTGCCATGGACCAGGAAGAGCCCAACGATGTGATGGTACTAAGTGCAATAAGTCAGGGTGCAAAAAAATTCGACAAGATTTTAAAAAAGACAAAACTAGATGGTCAAGAATTGAACACCCTGCTTGAGAGATTAGAAGAAAAAGGACTTGTCACACTAGTTGAAAAGAAAGGCTGGCTTGGAACCAAAAAGGAACTTGTCCTCACAGATAAGGGTGTAAAGGAGCTAGAAGCACGAAGATTTGAGCTTGAACAAAACTGGAACCAGATGGTATCAATATGGAAAAGCGGCGACAAGCAAAAGCTCCAGCAACACATGGAAGAGCACAAGTCAATTTTGCCATCCATGATGTTCATGGGAATAATGGACATGATGATGTTTTCCACAATGATGGGATTCATGGGAATGGCAATGACAAGTTTCATGCCAGACCAGTACATGGACAGCGGTGGACACGACATGAGTGGAGGGCAAGACACAGGAGGTCATGACGGAAGTTCCGGTCAAGACTTTAGCGGTGGCAGCGGATTCGGAGACGGTGGCCCAGGAGACATGGGCGGTTTTGACGTAAACTTTTAAAAAAAATACATTTTATAAAATAATTGAAATTAAAAAACGGTTTTTGTTTTTCCGTTAGTTGGGAGTTTACTTTGACGGCATTGTTGGTGCTGTTGCGTTTGCTGCAAGTGCATGCATAACATCTTCTCCATGTGGAGCAGAACCAACCTTACCATAACTTACTTTTTGTGATTGCCATATTGCATTTACCCATTTGGTGTGTTCACCTGGGGCGCACTTGTGATCACCACAGACTACGCTGTTGCCATAGCTTGCAGTAGATATGTTATCACTCCAAGTACTTTTTGTCAAAGCACTAGCTTGTGGAACAAACACTGCAGCAAATGATGTCAAAAGTACAGATGTTGTAAACAAGAGTAATGCCACTTTGTGAGACATGAGTTGTTTTGACTTGGAGGCATATAAAAGAATTATGATAAATTTGTCCAGCCAGATAAAAATGGATTAGTGGTTATGTCCACTGGAATTATTTTGTGCCGCTAGTGGCATTGCCTTTCATGGTTGCGGTCATGTTGTCAGACATTTTCATTGAACCATGAGCAGTCATTGCTGGTGCTGTAGATCCTGCAAGATTGTGCATAACATCTTCACCATGTGGTGCATTTCCAACTTTGCCATAGCCCGTTCTTTGTGACTGCCATAATGTGTTTATCCACTGTGCGTGTTCACCTGGTGCACATAAGTGGTTACCACATACTTTGCTGACACCATAGCTTGCAGTGGTATGACTATCATCATACACTGAAAAGTCTCTTTGGGTCAGTGCATTTACTTGTGGCATGTTAATTACCAACAAAGATGTCATTAGAACAGATACAGTTAGCAAGAGTAATGCTATTTTGTTAGACATCGTTGTCGCTTCGCTGACGGTATATAAAAGATTTATGAATCAAAGTTCACTTGAAAAAGCCTTGTTTCCCAGAGAAACAGATATGAATAATTCATAATCCGTATTCTGACATGGCAGTTCAAATAGGTGCAAAAACTCCAAATCTCAAAGTATCAGAATGGATCCAAGGATTACCAACTAATATTGACAAGGAAAAGGACAATGTGGTTCTAGTCGAGGTATTTCAGGTCAACTGTCCTGGATGTTTCATGTACGGGATTCCGCAGGCAATTGACATTTATCAAAAATATAGAAAAGAAGGAGTCACAGTTTTGGGAGTTGCGACAGCGTTTGAAGATTTTGACAAAAACACTGTTGAAAATCTCAGGTTGCTTCTCACAGAAGGTAAAGTGATCGGTGAGACACTCAAGGCACTGGGCCAGTACGGCCAGTTAGTTGACGGGGATAAACTTCCATACAAGATTCCTTTTCCAGTTGCAATGGACTTGCTCAAGAAAGAAGATGGTCAGATAAGCCAGGCAAGAATTGACGAAATTATACAAGCAAATGTTCCAGGATACGAGTCATACAGTCCCAGCCAGAAAGCAGAAATAATTGAGCGAGTCAAGCAATATCTCAAAAGCAAGGAATATTCTGCACAGACATTTGACGAGTTTGCATTGCGCGGCACTCCTTCAACTATTCTAATTGATAAAAAAGGAATTCTGCGGGATGTCGCATTTGGAACTAATGATTTTCTAGAAGAGAACATCAAGAAATTATTGAGTGAATAATGTTTTTGCATGTACACATCTTTTGATCAAACAACTCTTGACAAGATAGTTACCCTGCTAAAGTCACACCAGCCAGAATTTTTGTCAGGAGAAAAACTAAGCAAGTCACTTGGACTGAGCAGGGCCGCAGTCTGGAAGAACATCAAAAAACTCCAGTCGTTAGGATATAAAATCGAGTCAAAACAAAATTTGGGTTACCGATTACACCCAAATAACAGTCTCTTGTTTCCATGGGAGATTTCAGACGGGTTGCAGACAGATACAATCGGCAGAAAAATTTACTATTTTGATACAATAGACTCGACCCAGAACTTTGCACTGGAGCTTGCAAGAAAGCCACACGAGAATGGCTCAGTCGTGATTGCAGAGAGACAGACCCAAGGAAGGGGAAGGCTGAACAGAAAATGGGTCTCGCCAAAGGGCGGGATATGGTTATCCATATTGCTGAGACCAAACTTTGAGCCGTCATACACGTCACTTTTTCCCATGCTCACATCACTTGCCCTGGCGGTTGCAATTGAAAAGACACTAAAGATAAAACCCGAATTAAAGTGGCCGAATGATGTTACAGTAAACTCTAACAAGGTGGCAGGCATACTAATTGATGCCTCAATTGAATCAAATGCAATAGATTATCTTGTAATTGGTGTAGGAATTAATTTTAAAATCAAGCCCTCCAAGATTGTAAAAGAAATCAAGGTGGGTCAGAAAAAGTATGGAATTGGCACACTTGTAGAGGAAAACCAGAAAGCAAGTCCCGTTGTCTTGATACAACAGTTTCTTGCAGAACTTGAATCCCGTTACAACGACATAATATCAGACAATACCGGAACCATAAGAAAAGAATGGATGAAAAGATCCTCGACAATTGGAAAAAATGTCACTGTAACCACAACCACTGGGACAACAAAAGGAAAAGCAGTTGGAATCTACAAGACTGGCGCGTTACTGCTATCAAGCAGGGGCAAGATTCAGAGAGTGTTAGCTGGGGACATTACATACAAGAGATAATCTAGCTAGAAATTTTTAAAATCTTACTTGTGAGAGATCAAAATGAGACTTGTTCCAATCAAGACTCCTGCCATTATTTCCATCCAGTGTGGAAAGAGCAGTCGCCTTAGGATAGTTTCTCCTGCGCCTTGTATCATACGACAACGGTTTGAAGGTCAGTATAATAGTGTTTTATCAGCTTGAATCATTAAAAGTCAGCTAGTTTGCTTAATTGGCGACTAGGATAAAAGATCATGTCATGCGAATTTTTAATAATTATAAAATTCCAATAATATGATGAATATTTGCTGGGCAAACACCGACAGTTTTGATGACGCAGAGATCGTCATAGTGGGAATTCCTGACGAGTCAAAATCCCACGCGCTCAGAAAGGGAACATCTGAAGCGCCTCATAAGATACGAGAGATCTCATCAATTCGGGACACGTACAAGCGCGGAGACGACATTTCACTTGGCCTTCCTTTTGGAGGAATTGCAAGAAAGGTTTACGATTATGGTAACATAGAGAGAAACCAGATAGGAGACGTAATCGGTAAAATTGTGTCAAGCTCCAAGATTCCAATATCAATTGGAGGAGACCATTCCATCACAACTGAGATAGTAAAGTCAGTTGCAAAAAAATACGGCAACATATCACTAGTATATTTTGATGCCCACCCGGACTTTGTTAGTTCGGTTAACGGATACTATGGCTCTGTATTTTATGACGCTTTACCATACATTGACACAAAGACTAGCATCCAGGTAGGAATCAGAACTCCAGAAAAAGAAGAAATAGACAACATCAAAAAATATGGTATCAAAATAATCACGCCATTTGACACAATCCGCGACGGCATCCAAAAGACAAGCAAAAATATTTTGGATACAATTGGCAAAAACGTGTACGTATCACTTGACATGGATGCAATCGATCCTGCATTTGCCCCTGGTGTTTCAGTCCCGGTTCCACTTGGCCTTACAAATGTCGATGTTACATTTTTGCTCAAGTCAATTGCAAGCCAAGGTATCTGCGGGTTTGACATGATGGAGGTGTGTCCAAACTATGACATCAAGGACAGGACATCTCACCTTGCATCAAGAATTATTTCAGAGACAATATCTTCGATATAGCAAACAGCACTGCTAATACTTTTAACTGTGTGCAATATTGTAAAAAATAATGTTTTCCCATTTTACACTAGAGCAGGCAAACAAGATTCTTCCATCAGTCATACAAAAATTTGACAATGTAGTTTCTGCAAAAAATGAAGTTGTGAGAATCCAGTCAGATTTTGAGACAAACCCAAAGTACATGGCAAACTTTAAGGACTATATCATAAAAAAGCAAGAGCTCAATTCTGCAATAACCAATTTTTACAAATCAATTGAAGATTTGGAGGCAACAGGAGTCTCAGTCAAAAGCATTGACCAGGGTCTGCTTGACTTTCCATCTTTGATGTTCAACGAGGAGATATGGCTGTGCTGGAAACAAGGAGAGACTGAGATAAAATTCTGGCATGGAAAAGACGAGGGGTTCAACGGCAGAAAGCCAATAGAAAGCGTTGACTTGGAAAAACTCAGGTAAGCAACACAAGCATATATCAAAATAATCGGGCATCTTGTAGAAATTTTATGATCAAAGTGTGGCTTCGCGCAGTAAGGATACGATTTCTTTTAGCGTCAATCATCTCAGTGTGCTTGGGCCTTGCAATAAACGGCTGGCAGAACAAGACAATTGATGTCGGATTTGCAGCCCTTACATTTGTAGGAGTTGCTGCATTGCATGCAAGTGTAGACCTGCTCAATGATTACTGGGATTATAAAAGACAGATTGACACTGAAACCAACAGGACAAAGTTCAGCGGTGGTACAGGGGTGCTGCCGGAGGGACTGCTCAAGCCACGCCAAGTGTACAGGGCAGGAATGCTGATGCTAATAATTGGTTCTGCAGTCGGAGCATTTTTCATTTTCGAGCGTGGAATAACCATTGCAGTGATTTTGGGATTTGCAATAGTTTCAATTTACTTTTATTCTACAAGGATAGTTGATTCGGGACTGGGCGAAGTCTTTGTTGCAGTCAAGGGCTCCATGATAGTATTGGGCACATACTTTGTCCAAAGTTCTCACATAACACTAGAGCCTGTCATTGCAGGTATTGTATCAGGGGTACTGTCATCGACTGTCTTGTTTGTAAATTCGTTTCCTGACTTTGATGCAGACAAGAAGCATGGCAGAAAGACACTTGTCATAATGCTTGGAAAACTACAAGCTGCATCATTTGTCTGGGTTTTTCCCCTTGTAATATATGGCATCATAGTATCATCTGTCATATCAGGAATCTTTCCAGCAATTACACTTGTCACCTTGGCAACAATACCAATGGCAGTAAGATCTGCCAAGTCATTGAAGAAAAATTATGACAAGGTACAGGAACTAGTTCCAGTAATGCAAGGGTTTGTCACATACAGCAGGATTACTGGCGCATTGTTTGTTGTTGCATTTTTGGTTGACATTTTATTCAAGGCTCCACAGTAGAATTAAATCGCCAGTGTTTTGATAAAATGATATGATCCCAGGTTTTGCAACCCAAGAAGGCACTGCAGGTTTTGCAAAAAGACATTCCAATGTTGCAAAAAACCACTACAAAAATTTTGCAGGCCTTACACTCTCATCTATAGGGGTTGGTACATACTTGGGCAATCCAGATGATACAACCGATGAGATGGTAAAAAATGCCATCAAGACATCAGTCAAGGCTGGAATCAATGTAATAGATACCGCAATTAATTACCGCGCCCAAAAGGCAGAAAGGTCAGTAGGAAAAGCAATTGCAGAACTTGTACAATCAGGGGATGCAAAAAGAGAAGAGATTTTCATTAGTACAAAAAACGGCTATGTTACAAATGACGGTGACGTCAATGAAGAGTTTTGGGTCAACATACAAAATACGCTTGTAAAACCTGGCATAATAAAATCAGGAGACATTTCATCAGGATATCACTGCATGACAATACCATACTTGCAGGACCACCTAAAGCGCAGCATGAAAAATTTAGGACTTGATTGCATTGACCTGATGTATCTGCATAACGCAGCAGAGGGACAGCTGCAGGATATTTCAAAAGAAGAATTTTCTAAAAAACTAAAAGATGTTTTTGAGTTTTATGAGAGTCAAAGAAAGAGTGGCACCATCAGATATTACGGAATGGCAACATGGGAGTGTTTCAGGGTGGCACCGAATCATCCACAGTACCTTTCAATCTTCGAGATTGCAAAGATGGCAGAGCAAGTTGGAGGGCAAGACCATGGATTTCGATTCATCCAGTTGCCATACAACATGTACCTTGACCAGGCACTCACCGCAAAAACCCAGGGAGACGCAAACCAGTATACAATACTAGAGTCTGCAATAAAGCTTGGAATCGGGGTGTTTGCAAGTGTCCCACTGATGCAAGCAAAACTTCTTGCTCCAAATGTCTTGCCAGAGTTTGGCCAAATGTCAAAGCCATCTCATCGTGCAATGCAGTTTGTCAGATCCACTCCAGGAATCATTGCGCCGCTAGTTGG
>JAJSDS010000080.1 GCA_028580875.1 Nitrosotalea sp. | reverse complement strand
CATAATAACATCTGGTCCTTTTGGATATTCTTCAGCAGGCTTGAAGATTGTTCTTGAGGGATACAAGACAAACCGCCAAGCTACAAAAAAATTCAGAAAAGCAATTTTCAAACCTAACCCTAGACTGAATTTTGGACTAAAGGCAGCCAAATATTTTTCGTCATCCATGGACTCCAGTGATGGACTTGCCATAACATTAAACGATATGAGTCAT
Source organism: Nitrosotalea sp. (assembly GCA_028580875.1). Classification (GTDB taxonomy): domain Archaea; phylum Thermoproteota; class Nitrososphaeria; order Nitrososphaerales; family Nitrosopumilaceae; genus Nitrosotalea. Next base: position 7,420 of record JAJSDS010000080.1, on the reverse strand, counting down.
CAGAGTAAAAAGAAATTTGTGATAACTGGCCTGCCCACTGGAAATGATGTTATTGAATTTGCGCGCCAAAACAAAACAAGTCTTGAGGATCTAGTGTTTTGCGGTGGTGAGGAATATGAGATTGTATCAACAGTACACCCAACAAACCTGCAGAAGATCAAGAGGTTGGCAAAGAGAATGAAGATTCCGCTATCTGAGATAGGTCATGTATCTAATGGAAAGAATGTGGTTTTGGTTAACAATAACAAATCCAAGGTCATTAAGAGATGTGGCTGGATACATCTTAGATCCTAATGTTTTTTAGTCAACTGCAATCCAGTGGTCTAAATACGAATTTTTATCTTATAAAATATGATTAATGATGTTATACCTATCAATAAAATTGGAATTGCAAGTGGAAATTCAGGAACGGTTAAAGCATTTTGTTCAGCAAAAGTCCATTTGTTTTCATCATATTGCCATGTTCTTGTGTCATTGTATAAATCCGCAAGAAACGGCGTTGCAACCATGTGATGCATACCATCATAATCGTATGTAATTGCAAGTGATGTATCATTTAGCGGAAATTCTAATGCTGAACCTATAGGACCTGCAATGAATCCATAAGAACATGTTTGATGAGGTGACATTGTGAAATTTGTGAAACCTATGTAATCTTCACCTGCATATTGTGGTGGAATATTCTGTATGCGTAAGATCTCATCCAAAATGCGTGTAACTCCAAAATGTGTTAGATGTACTGTGGAGTTCATTTGATTGTAGACTTCAATCCACTGTGTCCCTTGAGGATATTCTTGTAATGAGTTGCATTGATTACCAAGCCTTTCAGTCTGATGCATCAACTGGCATGTACCACCAAAGAAAGCACATTGTATGTTATGGTATGAGCTATGAACATCTTTACTATACGGACTCTGATACGATTGACATATCTTAGTATCATTGGGATATACCGTGCAATCAGTTCCAGATTGATTTCCTTGTTGAAGAGGAGTTGCCAATTCTACGGCAGTTATGATTACAGGATTACTAGAATAATTCACATTAAATGGAGGATACTGGTTTGGTAATGAAATATCTGTATTTTCCGCATATGTAGTATCAAAAGAGAAAAACAAAACAATTAGTGCTGTAATGATTCCTGCTGCCAACATAGGTAATTGGAAAATTTTCAAGATGTATCACTTTGACTTCAAACCTTAAAAAATTGGTGTAACTTTCTTACTATGATTCTTTCAAAACTGAGGCTATTTACGCACTCGCGAACAAATGTTTTTTAGTCAACTGCAATACGGTGGTCTAAAATAGAAATTATTGGAGAGTAGAGTTTTCATTTTCTTGTTATTTGACATTTTTCACGACCATCGGTCCTAGTTCATTCCCATGGCATTCATGGTCTTGCATAGTTGGATACCATGCATTTACAATCTTCTTGGTATGAAGATCAATCTCAACTCGTGCATTCCAACCCGTATCACATGAGTATGGAGTTTTAGCATCAGGGGGGAGATGAAACATGATAAATACGTATTTCCAATCAGTACCAGTTTTATTTGATATTCCACTAAAACCCATGGTAGAGAACTGCCATTGGTTTGACCACGCCTGTATTCCAGTGATATTTAATGCCTCATCTACCAATTTCTGTTTTTCACCATCAGACATGACAAGTCCATTTGGAGGATGTATTTTGTCAATCCTTGACTTGGTGTTAAGAAATGGAGGTAGAAGTATAATAGTTGTCATTGCACATATTCCTACTCCAATAATTATTGCAAGATGCAGAGTTTTCAAAATATACTATTACTCACTTTTCAAACTTTAAAAAACTGGCGTATATTTTCATAGTAAGATTCCAAATTCAAGCCTACTCATACATTCCCGAACAAATGTTTTTTAAACCCGTTAAAGAGTCTTGAAATGTTGTCCGTACAAGAAGCTAAGGAAAAATGGGGTATCGCTCACATTTTCAGTAGTTTTAACAATACCATAGTGCACATCACAGACGTTTCAGGTGCAGAAACTGTGGCAATCAGCTCCGGTGGACGACATGTTAACGCAGACAGATACGAATCATCTCCTTATGCTGCAATGAAATCAACTGCAGCAGTAGTTGAGGCAGCACATGACAAGGGCTTCACAGGTCTTCACATAAGAGTAAGAGCAGTAGGTGGAGTAGGCTCACGTGTTCCAGGTCCTGGTGCACAAGCAGCAATTAGAGCTCTAGCAAGAGGCGGATTCAAGATTGGAAGAATCGATGATGTAACACCAATCCCTCATGATACCACTAGAAAGAAGGGTGGTAAAAGAGGAAGAAGAGTCTAGTCATCTACCAGTTTAACTTTTACTTTGGCATTTTTGCTTTCAAAGAATTTTGTCATAAACGTGACAAATTTTTCTTCAATTTTTTTTCCTTTTGATTTTGCAATTTGATCTCCTAGTTTTAACTCCATTCCAGAAAGTAATTCCATTTTTATCAATACCTTGAAGAAGGCCCAACCAAATCTTTCCATTGGCTTACTTATCAAAAAACCTTCTTTGATTTCACAAAGAGATTGTAATTCAGCCATTGCTTTTGAAACGATTTCTAGATCAATTTCATAGTTGGTTGTCGCAATCTCAAGGATGGTGGCCCTACCGTGCATAAACAATCATCCAACACGTTACAGGAATAATAAACTTAGTTACTGGATCAGAAATTGTTTTCATTGAAATTATTGTTAGATGCTTCAACCTGAGAATCACCGGATTCAGAGTCTGATCCAGATTCAGACAATGATTTGCTTTCGCCTTTTAGTTTATCTGACCAAGACACCATTTTACCATCTTGTTCAACATTAATTGTAGTTTGCACTCTTACACGAATACCTACAGACCTGAACAATGTCAGCAATTTTCCCCCATCAATGATTTCAGTAATTTCTCCCCCTTGGATAAGTTCTGCAAGTTTTTCTACTATAACTTTAGTATCATTTGGAAACTGTGATTCAGCATTCTGAAGCACTTCTTCTCCTCGGTATCCAAGTTGTTTGAGAACAATATCTCTAGAAGAAACCTTCTGTGCCTGAGATTCGGGCTTTACCTCTTGGATTCTTTGTCTTTGCGAGATATTTTTTTGCATCTCAAGCATCCTCTTTGCCTTGAGAAGTTCTAGTTCTTTGTCTTCCTCTGTCAACCCTTGATTACCCCAATTGGAACAAGCTTTGCTACTTTTGTAGCTATTCCAAGTTCATGAGATACGTTTGCCACAGCATCAACATCTTTGTATGCTTCAGGCGTTTCTTCCACTACACCTTCCCGTGTAAGAGCTTTTATGAAAATTCCTTTATCGCCTAATGATTTTTGAACTTGACCTTCTGTAAAATTTCTTCGTGCGGCAGATCTCGACATCATCCTTCCTGCACCATGGGCGGTAGAGCCAAAACTCAAATCCATAGAGCCAGGTTTTCCCAACAAAATCCAGCTACCAGTACCCATAGAGCCAGGTATGAAGACAGGTTGACCAATATCTCGATATTTTTTTGGAACTTCATCTCTTCCTTGTGGGAATGCCCTTGTTGCACCTTTTCGATGAACTACAACTGATCTCATTTCACCATCAATTTTGTGTTTTTCAACTTTGGCAATATTATGAGCTACATCATAGATGAGTTTCATATCAAGATCAGATTCTGTTTGTTTGAAGACTCGCTCAAAGGCTTTTCTTGTCCAGTGTGTGATCATCTGCCTATTACTCCACGCATAATTTAATGCAGCAAACATTGCTTTCCTATATGACTCACCCTCTTCTGAAGAATTTGGGACACATGCAAGTTCTCTGTCTACTAGATTTATTTTGTATTTAGAAAGTGCTTGTTCTGACACCCGCAAATAATCACTACAAACTTGGTGTCCAAATCCTCTGGAACCGCAGTGAATCAATACAGTAATTTGCCCTTCGTTGAAAATTCCCATTTTTTTAGCAGCCTCTTTATCATGAATCTGGTCAACGCGTTGTACCTCAAGAAAATGATTACCAGAACCAAGACTTCCCAGTTGAGGTGCACCCCTCTTGCGTGCAGTAGGAGATATCTTTCCTGGATCAGCATTTTTTATCTGACCATTTTCTTCACATACATCAGCATCGTCCTTTGAGCCATATCCATGATCAACTGCCCATTGTACCCCTTTTACAAGAACCTCATCAAGATCAGACGAGGTTAGTCGTACTGCACCCTTAGAACCCACACCAGATGGAATAGATGTGAATAGTTCAGTGACAAGTTCTTTTAGTCTAGGTCGAACATCTTTTTCCATAAGATTTGTTTTGATAAGCCTAACACCACAATTGATATCATAACCTACTCCTCCAGGACTAATCATTCCATTTTCAGCATCCATGGCAGCGACCCCTCCAACAGGAAATCCATAGCCCTCATGACCGTCTGGAAGAACTACAACATGCTTTAGTACACCAGGTATAGTGGATACGTTGATCGCTTGTTGAATTGTTCTATCGGTTAGCATTTTTTGTAATAATTTTTCATCAGCATAAATTGTCACTGGAACTTTCATGCCTTTTGACGGATCAGCTTCAATACGATATTCCATCTCACGTATTTTCTTTGGAATTAGTGACGACATCCCTTTCTGCGAAAAAAGGCATCTGGACACAATTTAAATCATGAGTATAGGATTTCTGATTAGTTATTTAATCAGCTTTGCAGTATGCCGATACAAGTCATGCAATGTTTTACCATCAAGCAAGATGGCATCATCTTTTTGATCATCAGGATCTTTGTTTTCCAAGTTCTTTTTTTCTGGCTTTACATCAGGACACATGTATTTGATTTGTTTACAAGTGTAGAAAAAAGTGTCGATTTCAAAGCCATACAAGTAGATTTATTTTCCTTGATCAACTGATCCAAGACATGCCAATTCTTCCAATTGATGGGGGTCGTTATGGTACAGATAAGATGAAGGAGATTTTCGATGATCAAAAAAAGATAACATACCAATTAGACATAGAGGCAGCAGTTGCACTATCTCAATCAGAGATAAGGATGATTCCAAAGGATGCAGCCTTGAACATATCAAAGATGGCAAAATCTGGAAAAATCACGGTAAAAAGAGTAAAACAGTTGGAGGCAAAAAGCGATCATGATACAGCAGCTTTAGTAGAAGCCCTAAGCGAAATTTGTAAACCATCTGCAAAACCTTGGATACATTATGGTTTGACAAGCAATGATCTTGTAGATACAAGCAACTCGCTACAATTCCGTGACACTCTTAGTATCATAGAACCAAAAGTAGCAAAACTAGCCATCATTTTAGCAGACAAGGCTGTCAAGTACAAGGATTTACCAGCAGTGGGAAGAACACATGGTCAACATGCTAGCATAATTTCTTTTGGATTAAAATTTGCCAATTGGGCACATGAGATGTCAAAACATGTAGAAAGAATCGAGGAAATAAAAAAGAGAATTTTGATTTGTAAAACATTGGGTGTTGTAGGTACCGGCTCTCTTATGGGTGCAAAAGCTTTGGAGGTGCAAAAAAGAGTGTCAGAGAAACTTAAGTTGTACCCAGCAGACGTCACAACCCAGGTAGTTGCACGTGAAAGATATGCAGAATTCATCTTTTACATGGCTTTGATTGGATCCACACTTGAAAAAATTGCCATAGAGATTCGCAATCTACAAAGAACAGAGATTGGTGAAGTTGCAGAGTCTTTCAAGAAGGGACAGATGGGAAGTAGTGCAGTTCCAGTAAAGAGAAATCCCGTAAAAAGCGAGCGGGTAACTTCGCTTTCAAAATTATTACGCAGTCAGGTATCAGTGGCTTTTGAAAACATTCCATTATGGCATGAAAGAGACTTGTCAAATTCTGCAAATGAGAGATTTATCATTCCAACTAGTGCAATTTTACTTGATGAGATGCTTGAAACCATGATACGAATTGTAAGTTCTCTGTTTGTAAATGAAGACAGAATAAGACAAAATCTTGAGATTACAAGGGGTCAGATATTTGCAGAATTTGTTTTAGATGCCCTAATCCAGAAAGGAGTTCCAAGATTTGAAGCATATAGAGACATCCAGAGAGTGGCATTTGCAGCTTCAGAAGATGGAGCAGATTTCAGGGACGCAGTAAGAAATGATGAAGCATTCTCGTCACACTTGACTGGCGAAGAGATTGACAGGGTATTCATTCCTGAAAATCACCTTGGTGCATCATTTGACATAATCAAGAATGTGTCAAGCAAGGTCAGAAATTCATGTTCCAAGTTTTCTTGACTTTTAGGAGATTTTTGTGAATCAGAGATCCATACTGCATTGCTTTTTTGAGCTTTAGAGCAGATTCTTCTGGAACTCCAATTGACATTGCAAGTTTTCTGACAATATGTTTTCTGACAAGGTCATCCTTGCCATTTATTTTATGTTCTAATGGAATAGTTTTTCCAAATTCTATAAATTGTTCTGATAAAAATGGTTGTACAATTGTAACATCAAATTCAGATGCAATTTTATTTACTGCTTTCATCATTCTGAGTTCATTGTCTAGCTTGTCTTTTATCATATCAAGTACAACATCTTCTCCATCAGAGACTGAATCCCTATAGGCGTTATATCCGCAGAAGAGCTCATCTATACCATTGGCAGTCATCACCTTGCTAATTTTGTGTTTTTTTGCAAGTTTTGCCACATAATAAAATGCAATACAGTTTTCATTCCAAGATAAATTATCCACATTGATTTCATCCCAGATCTTTTTTGCCACATCTGAAAATGTGTTCTCCGAAATTATCTCCACATCATGATCCATGCCAAGCATTTTTGCCATTTTTTTTGAAAACTCTACGTCATGAGAATCCTCAAAACCCATAGTAAGAAGCAACACATCATATCCAAGATCTTGACAGATTTTTGCCAAAAGACAACTATCAACGCCACCAGAAAATGAAATTCCTATTTTTTTAGAGTCTTTTACGACTTCTATAGCTCTGACCATTTGTGCATGTAGTTGATTTTCAAGATCTGTCATTGTTCCAGTAACCATTTTACAATAGACTCGCTTTGAGAGTTAAATATAGGATTCTGTAAAAAACATCAGAATGTTCAGATTAACTGAAGAACAAATCAGAACAGAGTTATCAGGATTGCAAGGATGGAGTATTGTAAATGGAAAACTGCACAAAGACTTTGTATTTGATGATTTTATCGAAGCCTTTGGTTTTATGTGCAAAGCAGCAATACATATAGAAAAAATGAACCACCATCCAGAATGGTTTAACGTATACAACAAGATTTCAGTAGACTTGGTAACACATGATGCAGGAGGAATCACACAAAACGATATTGCCCTTGCAAGAACTCTGAACTTGCTAGAAAAATAAGCACTATAACATCTGTACAGAATTTATATACGGATTGAGAAGGATTTT
>JAJSDS010000007.1 GCA_028580875.1 Nitrosotalea sp. | reverse complement strand
TTTTGTCCCCATTTTGTACAATATATAATGCAGACTCGTACTGTATATGAAAACGGTTTCGTGTTCTAGGGGTAAAACCTTAGAGACATGAACCGAATAGTATGTACTATTTTTCATATTTTCAAAGTTTTACCAGAAGTTATGAGCCATGTAAGACTCGCTACAAAACTCCTTGGAATGAAGAAAGACTCTTATGATAAAATGGCTGTTTGTGAAATGTGCCCCAAGCTACAATAGAGACTAATTTTGGGAACATTGTTTTTGAACTATTACCAAATTATGCCCCTGAGACCGTAAGGAACTTTGTCAAACTAGCCAAGTCCAATTTTTATGACGGCATACTTTTCCACAGGATAATACCCGGATTTATGATTCAGGGGGGAGATCCAAATACAAAGCAACCAGACAAAAGCAGTTGGGGGATGGGAGGACCTGGATATACGATAAAGGCAGAATTTAATTCCAAACCTCACCAGAGAGGCGTTGTCTCCATGGCAAGGTCCGACGATCCTAACAGTGCAGGTTCACAGTTTTTCATCGTAACAGGCGACAGCACGTTCCTTGACGGCCAGTATACAGCATTTGGCGAGGTAAAGAGCGGCATTGATGTTGCCGACAAGATAGGCCACCTTCCAAGAGGCAAAAATGACTGCCCAGACCAAGAGGCTAAAATTCTTCGCATTACAATCTCGGAATAGCTACAAAACTCCTTTTCCTAATTTTTTATTTTGAAATTTACCAATGTCTAATTTCTTAGCGTTAGCAACCAAAGACGTAACAAAACAGCTTTCTATTTTGAATTGTTATCTAGCTTATTCAATTCTTTTTTAAGGATGGCAACCTGTGCAATTTCTTTGAACATCTCATCAATCTCAACTAGTTTTGAATACACTGAAAATACCTGCTCATAGGTAAGAATTGTCTTGTCAGGAACCAGTTCATTAGGACGCATAATGTTGTCTATGAATTGCCACATTTCATCCAAGGATGGTTTACCTTTGGCAACCATTTTGAATCTGTACATGCACTATCATCCAAATAGATTTTCTACTCTTGGTAATTATGATGTTTGTTGATTATCACATGTGATACCAGTGACTCTCAACTCTGATAATCAGTATCTGTTTTTTAATAAATTGGAGTCATGAAATTCATAGGAATGGCTGAGGTTACAAAAATAAAGAAAATACTGGTACCTCTTGATGGCTCGAAAAATTCCATCAAGGGTCTGGAAGTGGCAATATATCTTGCAAGACAATGCGGTGCTGTTATAACCGGATTATGTGTAATACCATTCTACATTCCATTGACTGGACCAAAATTTTTAGGTCCTTATAGAAAACATGTGAAAAAACAAGCTGCGGATTTCATGAATGCTGCAAAGACTTTGGCGGCAAAACAGGGCATAGTATTCCACGGAAAGATAGTCCAGGGAGATGTCATTGTAAATGACATCAATAATTTTGCAGCCAGTGGAAAATTTGATCTACTAGTTATCGCTTCAAGGGGATTGGGTCAAGTAAGTGGATGGTTCTTGGGCAGTGTAACAAACGAACTTGTTCACAAATCCAAGATGCCAGTACTGGTAGTCAAGTAAATTGAATACCAATAGAGATTTGTCACAGCCTCCCTCCATTTCCTTGCGTGCAAACTTGTGGGTAGCAATACCGATAGGCGCATTATTGGTAGCAATCTTCACTGGCAATTTCCTCCTGATGAATTATGTTCACGTCTTTACCGCAATCATGTGGACTGGAACAGACATTTTCATGGGATTCATACTAGGTCCAATATTCAGACATGTTACAATCCAAACCAGAAAAGAGATTATTTCATGGTTGATGCCAAAGATGATCTTTTACATGAGTACAGTTACCGCCGTAACAAGTGCTGCTGGCTATTACCTTGCGGCAAAGATGGGGCTTTTTACATACAGCACACCTACAGTTTACTGGATTTCTGCCGTAGCAATTATTGTCACGATTATGACTGTGCAGGGTCTTGGAATACTATTGCCTACCAACCTTCGCATCTATTTTGAGCTGAAAAAGACAGATCCAAATTTAGAAAAAATTCAGAAATGGACCCGAAGGTATCTCAAAGTAGTTACAAGTCAAGTCGTGCTGCAAATTGTAATTATCTTCATAATGGCTAACTTTGCTACAGGATTTTGATCCCTGCAAGAATGTAGAGTCGTCTTTATCCGTGATGAAAACCTAAACTTATCAATGAAGAAAAAAGCAAAGAAAAAGAAAAGATCCTCTGAACTACTGTTTGATTATTCACAACTAGAAGACTGATTTCCTAATTCTGATGTAGTACTTTTAATGACTTTTCCTATTATGTTAGTATCTGAATATGATCTCAAATCAAATGTAAAACAATATTGTCTTTGGACTTTGCAGACTAAACCTATCGCTTTCTTTAAAACTTTGAAATAATGTTAAACAGTGAGTTGCCTGCAAGGAAAATTCGTATAATACTCACAAAGCATTGTAAGGACAGAGCATTTGAAAGATATGTGACAACTCGGGAAATTTCCAAAGTGATCAACAACCCCGTTCAAACAATATCTGATGATGAGCGACAAAATTACAAGAGTTATGGCAAGTCAGAAAATCCACCATATAAAGACCAGCCTTATCTGGTGGCCATACATGATAAGATTAATACTTCTGTAAAGGTCATTACTGTAATGTGGACGGACAAAGGAGGATTGAAGATAATTGGTTTCAATAAAATTTGATAAAGATTCTGGGGCAATGTATGTTCAGTTACGCAAGGGAAAAGTTGCAAAGACAATACCTATGGGAAAAGACAGGTTTATCGATGTAAACGAAAAAGGCAAAATTGTTGGAATGGAAGTTCTGATACCTACAAATGCACCGGAAGTTGATGATGCCATAGCAAAATCTACAGACATAATAGAATTAATACAATAATCAAAAACCTACACCACTTTTTTAAACCATAATAATACCGTACAAGTAGAAAATGAAAACTCTATCAACAGTTGGAATAATCTTGATAGTTGGCGGATTACTTTTGGCAATATACGGTTATGAATTATGTGCAAATTTTATCTGTCTTGGTTCTCACTGTCCAAGTTGTGAAACGGCTGAACCTATTAGTCGTCTTACAATCTATATTGGCATTGCTGTAATGTTGGGCGGCGTAGGTTTTTTGGTTTATTCGTGGAGAAAGTGATACTATCTGTCAAAACATCAATGAATTCTTTTATAATTTTACCATTGTTTTAGGGAATCAAATAAGACAGTATTGTATCGGAACTTGTAAGATTCAGTGCTATTCAATTCACATCTTAAATTATGACATGCAATACCGAGGGTAGATTTGGTAAAATTTGTTTAATATCCGAACCAAAAAGACATCCAAAAAATATGCTTTTTGGGGTCAAAATAGTAAATTATTGAATTTTCAGTTTCTAAATTGTATCCTGTAAAATACAACTAATGATGTTATGCTGACAAGTAAAACAGGAATGACAAAAGGGAATTCAGGTACAGTTGACATGCTGTTTTGATCAAAATCTGTTGAATTGGAAAATGAGATTCCACCGTCAGAGCTTTGTGAAAACACCATGTGATTACCATCTTTGAATGCATATTCTGGCCCCACAATGTAGAGGTGGTTGCCATTTGATGCCATTGCGTATCCTGGATTTGATATGATGATCTTGTTTGTCAGATCTGTCGTATCACCTAGTGTTTGCCCACCATCTATGCTTTTTCTAAAAAATATTCCCATTCCATTTGGATTAAGTGAGGTATGACTCTGCCATATGACATAATACTTGTTACCTGATACAGATATTTGTTGATCAAGTGAGTTACCTTCGTTACCGTTGTAATGTGGGTCTGGGCCGTCAATTGTCTGTATTTTTCCAAAAGTATTTCCATCATCAGAACTTGCTGCCATCAAAAGTTTTTCACCGCTGTGAGGATCGTGGTCATACCACGTGACATAGACATAATCTCCTGAAGAATTCAATGCCAGATCATTGAGATAGTTTGAGCCCGCGTCATAAGTTACTAGTTGTACAGGTTTTTCAAACGAAACTCCTCCATCCGTGCTTTTCATAAAAGATACTCCACTATTTCCAATGCTGGGATCTGTGTTAGTACTTGTTATCCCAGCAACATAGACACTGTTTTCGGAAACTGCAAGTCTTGGCAATTCCAGTGGACCAAGACTGATGATTGGTCCGGTTGTAAATCCATTTTTGATATCAATAGTAGTAAAATATGCTTGTGACACACATACTTGTCTTGCACTATTACAATTTCCAATAGATGACAAAAGAACATAGGCTTTTGATCCTGCTTGAATTGTTTGAGGCAGGAATGAATCACCAATAGTTGTACTAAGGTCTACTGGGTCACCAAATGTTTTCCCCTCATCTGTACTTGTACTCAGAAAGATTGAACGCATTCCTTGGTTTGGAATGCCTGTCCAGATTATACCAATGTTATTTCCAGATACAAGTATACTTGATACATCATTTTGAATAGTTCCGTTTGTCCTGATCTGAACATCATCTGAAAAACTTGAACCATTATCACTACTCCTCTTGAAAAATAACCTGTCTTCCGGTGAAACATAATTGATCCAGGACACGTACACATTACCATTTGATGCTGCAACTGCTGGATAGCTACCAGATCTGGATGGGCCTTCCAAGGTAACTGGACTTTCAAACGTTAATCCATTGTCATGGCTTTTCTCAAATAATAGAACTCTAGTCCCACATCCAAAGAAATAATTCCAAAACACATAGACATTATTTTTATCAGTAGATATTTTTGGGTGCCATCCTCCAGAAATCGGTGAACATCCATATTGTGCATGTGCCTCGCTGACACCAATAATAATAATCGGGATCAAATTGGCTAAAATTAAAAGTTGTAGAGTTTTCATTTCTTAATTTTCACCAGAATCTTTTTTGATACAAAAAATACCACAATAACAGCTACAATACCAACGATTACAAAAACAATCGGACTTGCATAATAATATGTAATTATGGGATAAATCCAGTTTTTCTGAACTGTTCCATCATAGTATCTTTTGATGTCTGGTGATTCTCCATACAAGCTGTAATAGTACCAGACATCAGAATTTGCAAAGTGTCCAGAGCTGCCTCCATATTCGTACCATTCTTTTAAGATCCCATTCTTATCTGCAAAGTACATCTCTTGTTTTTTTGATTCCATCCACTCTTTTCCTTTCATATCATAGAATGTCTGCCAGTCACTTTTGTCGCCTAGTATGGGCTTTTGATTTGGGTTTGCAGTATCGATTACGTCATTGCAAGGCTTGCCAGGAAAATCTTTGTCTTCTAAACACTGAGCAGATACTGCATGACTCTCATTTATTACAGGAACGGATGATGCAACTTTTAGCAGCTCATCAAGCGATATGTTCCCATACATTTCAAGCTGGGATGTACCTTTGAAAAGCAGTATTACTGCAGGAGAAGTAAAAGGCATGTTGTCTGTTTGCCTTTTTTGCTGATCAATGGCCACACCCATCATACCGTTGATGACTATCTCTTGTGCTTCGTTTTGTCCTACATACGAAGTCATCCATTTATTGAGATCAAAGGCGGGATCGTTTACCTCATAGTATGCCACTATTCCGCCTGAATGGAGAACATCTATCATGGTAGTGTTTGTTGTGATTGGAACAGGAGAGTAAACTAGCAGCGGTCCTGGAGCATTCTCTGAGAATCCTTGTAACTGGTATCCTTTTGGAAGATATTTTGGCATGCCAAATACATTACCAGGTATGATTTTGTTTTCCGTTTCATGAAAATCATGAAGGTTGGGAAATGCAACACCTGGCATTGTTTCGCGGAGAGACTGGTCAATCCAATCAAGTCTGGATTCTGGGATGTCATTGCCAATTGCTAAATAGAATCCCTTGGATCTCATTCCAAATGACTTGTCCTGAGCCAATACGCTGACAAATCCTGTTTGGGTATCATTGATTCCAGCTGCCGTTATGTTTAGAATAGTAGCATTGGATGAGTGCGGGTATATTGTAAGAGAAGACAGAGTAAATGAATAAGAGGATACAAAGTTTGCAAGGTTTTCCATAGGAATCTGTAAATTTACCTGATGTATCTTGTTGTCATTGTTGTATGCCATTACATGAATAGACGATGTTTGATTTGGTTTTATGACAAGAATCTGGTGCGATATTCCGGTTCTGTTAAAATCAGTTTTCAAAAATGATATGTCAAATGGTGTAAGAATTACGGATTGCTCTGCACGTGTTTCACCAAATCCTGATACTGCAAGCCCTACCATTCCTATGATCAAAAAGTGTAGAGTTTTCATTTCCCAAATTTCATCCTGTAAAACGCAATTACCGACACAGTCCCAATCAAGAAAACCGGAATTGCAAGTATGCCAAATTCTGGAACTTTTACGGTATTTTGTTCATCAAAAACCCAGTTGTTTCCGTCATACTGCCATGTTTTGGTATCATTGTATGAATCTGCAAGAAATGGCGTTGCAGCCATATGGTGTACACCATCTTGATCATATGCAATTGCAAGCGAGGTATCATTTAGTGGAAATTCCAATGCTGAACCTATGGGACCTGCAATGAAACCAAAAGAACAGATTTGATGGGGCGACATTGTGAAATTTGTGGATCCTGCATAATCTGCACCTGCATATTGCGGAGGCATGCTTTGTATGTGTAATACGTCATCGGGTATGCGTGTAACTCCAAAATGTGTCAGGTGTACAGTAGAGTTCATCTGATTGTAAATTTGAATCCACTGTGTACCTTGTGGATATTGTTGCAACGAATCACATTGGTCGCCAAGCATTTCAACTTGATGTGTTAATTGGCATATGCCATTGAAGAAAGCACATTGTATGTTATAGTACGGACTATGGACATCTGTACTATATGGACTTTGGTATGTTTGGCATATCTTGGTACCATTGGGATATACTGTACAGTCTGTTCCAGATTGATTTCCTGGTTGAAGTGCGGTAGCTAGTTCTACTTGGTTTATGATTACTGGATTGTTCGAATAATTTGTATTAAATGGAGGAACTTTATTATCTGGAATTATTACATGGGGATTTTTGTTTTCAAGATTCATACTAGTTCCTATAATTTTTACGTACCAGTTTCCGTCAGTTGAGTATGGATGAAATGGCAGATCAATCAAGAGTGTTCTTGTGTCAGAATAAGTCTGTGTCTCATTGAAATTCACACTTTGCATGTATTGTGTTTCTGGAGTATTATCAGCCAATACCGTAAAGCCAGTATCGCCTTGATCGGATTTGGAATCAATTAGGTCTCTGGGTAATTTGATTTTAAGTGTGGAATGACCTGTCGCATTTACAACATGTATTGTTATTGATTTTTCCATAAGACTTGCATCGATTCTATTTATTACTCCGTCAGCTAGAACATACACCAAAGAGTAATGCGTTCCATTTACCTCCAAGTCATATGGAGTGGCTTGATACATGAATGCTGAACCGTATGACATGGTATTCAGATCTGGACTGAGATAAAAATTGTAATATCCACTAGTGGCATTTTCTCCAGATATCTTAAACGAATAAACAAATGAACCATTTGAAATAGTATTGAACTGATCAGAGCGATACAGAACCATTTTCGGATTATAGATTTTGATTGATAGGCTAGTCCCATACTTTGACAAGATGTATTTGTCTACAGTCCCAGAAATTGTGATTTTATCACCATCAGCATATGCCATGCTGTCTGATTTTACAGTCATGTGAATTGGGGGCGGACCGCCACATAACTGGGTTCCATTTGGTCCGATAGCACACGGCGCATAAACATTTGGAAGGTATGCCATGATAATTGCTCCAATTCCAACAATTACAATTACTGAAAGATGTAGAGTTTTCATGGTACCACCTGAACATATTTTGTAGATGCATTTGCCAGAGGTGAACCAAATAATGTTCTCCATGCAAATGCAGTAAGAGTGTAGTTTCCAGGAACCGTTGGCGTCCAGCTAACGGCGCATTGTGAAAAAGATTGTTTGGGAGTGAATATCCCCTATCCCCATCCAATATGGTAACTCAAACCTGTTGAATTTGATACTTGTACAATACAATAGTAATAGATGAGGGGTTGCGTATTTTCCATCTTTGTGATGTTGGCTACAACCTGATAAGGTTGGTTTGTTTTGACTGTAGTCACTGGTACAGTTTCAAGTGGGCCTGCTACATACACATTAGTTTGTACTGCAAAAGGCAAGAAAGTGTAATTCTTCGGTATCTCACCAAACAAGTCTTGGTAATTAGTCAGATTTTCGGCTAGTTTTTGATTGGTTTCGTTAAGGATTTTTTTCTGTTCTTGCACAGTTAGAATCTGTACAGATAAGACAAATATGATTGCTATAGACACTGCTACAATTCCCACAAATGTAATTATTGAAAGATGTAGTGTTTTCATATTTTACATGTACTGGACTAGTATTGCATAAAAAACTGGTGTAGGATTCTTCTAGTGTTTTAGTGCCGATTTGATTCCTAAAGACTCACTGGGGGAATTGTCCACTTAGTTTAGTTCCCTCACTTAAAACAGGTAAAGATGTAGAGTTTTCATTTTACTTGCTCACCAGAAGTTTGATTTTGTCTTGATAGATGACAAGTCCCGCCTGTGGCCCCAGATGATTGCCTAAGACTATGATTGAGTTTTTGGCAATAGATGGTCCATACATTGTTGGAATTGAAATCCCTGCCAAGCCAGTTACACCATCAGGAAATACTACAGTTCCGCCATAGATTTCCTCAGAGATATCTTGGAATTTTACATCTAACGGCACAAAACTTCCACCTGGCGTATTAAGAATCCCATCAGGAAAAATAAAAGTGACGTTTTGAAATTTCACATGTACGGCTTTTGGTAAATTATCAATCGTATAGTTGAATGTGGTTTGATAGTAAGTCTCATTGTTAATTGTCACTACGCCGTCTTTACCCATCCCATCATAAGAATAATCAGGCAATGTAACTTTTGGTTGCATGTATGAATAAACATTATGGCTTATCTGTTTATCAATATAGTAATGGATCTGTTTTGTCCAACCTCGTTCGAATAGATGTACAGCATCTTTTGTTTCTACACAGGCAGGAGAACCGTCTTCTGATTTAATCATTAAATGCAGTCCTTCTTTGCACTTTACATCGTTTACAGCTATTCCAGATTTGAATTGTTTAAGCGGTGATAAAATTATAGGATTTCCCATAGTATCTATTCCATGAGCAAAAGATTCTGGGAATGAAAATGTCAACATAGTGACAATAGAAATAGCAATGATTGAAAGATACAGAGTTTTCATTTCTTTTAATTGTTAATTCCCCGGTAGGATGTTGAGGATGAAACCACCAACATCAAGATCAGATCCACCTATGCTGTTTGGATTTTGAGAAACCAAAACGAAATATTTGCCAAGAGGCGTATATCCCCCAAGATGCATAGTAAAATTGAAGATCGCAGGGTGTGTTAAAGATGCAGTATCATTGTTTGATATTCGTTTTATTTCGTAATAATCCATACCGCATGGCAATCCATCTAAATACAACTTCATGTGAGAGACTTCAGAGTCTTTGAACATTGGTTTAACAGAAACTTGAATCTGAGCTACGCCAAAACTCTTGGTGACATTGATCTCTTGTGGCAAGATAGATGTGTCATATTTTGAAGGAGCAAGTGGTACAGCATACAAGTAAAGGTACGAATAAGAAGTAGAACTTGCAGGATTGTGATTTTCATCACCCCGATAATTGACATCAAACTGTAAAATGGCAGGAACGTGAGAAACTCTTGTCTTGTCAAGCTCGGCAAACGCATCAATCTGCTTCGATATCTTTTCCTGATCCCACTTGTTAAACTGGAAACAGCCACCAGGATCAATTATTGCTGTTCCCATCATAGTGCCATTTACTGATACCGTTACGCTACCATTTGATATTGGCCCTGAGACAGAATTTAGGTATCCCTTTAGAAAGTTTCCTTCTAGCCCGTTATAGGAACCAAATACCTGAAGATTCATGTGTGTCATCTGGGTGTTCTCTGAAGTCATTGCCCATCCTCTTTGTACAAGCTTCTCAACACTATCAGGTTCTACGCATGCCGGTGTGCCATCTTTTGCCTTGAAAATTAACGTCAGGTATGGATTGCAAGATGTATCCTTTGCAAACAAGCCAGACCTGTACTGTTGTAGTGGCAATTTGATATGTATGAGATCTCTTGGCGATGTTACAGTTCCATAGTGATTCAGATTTATTATATTGTCAAAACTACTGCCGTTGCTGCTACTTTTAACAAGGAAGATGTCATTGCCTGGATACCATGTTCCAAATGCAACGTAAACATTATTTTTATCAGATACTACTTGAGGCACGTTGAAGCTGGACCTGATCTGTCCTGTAAGATTGTGGATCTTGTCAAATGTTGTACCTGCATCATTGCTTTTGGTAAAAAATACATCCCATTTGTCAGTTGTGCGGTTCATCCATGTGATGTATACGCTCTTGTTGGAAGATACCATGTCAGAAAAAACATGAACTATGTCACCGGTTAGATTTGTTGGAGTGGAAAACGTATTGCCTCCATCAATGCTTCTTGTAAAATATAAACCGGAAGGGTGGTTGTATGCGTTATTCTCCCAATCAACATATACATTGTTTTCATCGGATGCAATTCTTGGATCTGTTGACTCTCCTAATGTGTTGTTCTTGCTTAGATTTACTGGCATGCTAAAGGTTGTGCCAGCATCATTGCTATGTACAAAACTTATGATTGTTGAATTTTCTCCCCAGACAAGATAGACATTATTTTTGGAATTGGATATCTGAAGATATGGAACTTCCTCACTCATATTTTTGACAATCACAGGATCTCCAAATGACATCCCAAAATCTGTACTCTTTTTTAGAAATATTTGATAATTGCAGCTTGTTGCATCAATTGGGCAGTTCTTACTATCCTCACCTGCTGCGTATATGGCCTTGCCATCTTCAGAAAGAGAGATTGTAACTGAACCTCTTGTCTGTGTATCCTCAAGTAATGTGATTGGATTTTCAAATGTTGTCCCGTTGTCATGGCTTGCTCTGAAAGATAGTCTAGCAACGGTGTCTCCTTTCAATTCATCGATCATTAGTACGTAGACATTATTCCCTGATGCAAGAAGTTGTTGGACACCTGAATTTTCCGTATTATTACTCAATATTACTGGAGAACTGAAAGTATCTCCCCCATCAGTACTTTTTACTAGAAGAACTCGTGTAGGACTTTGGTAATCTTTTTGGTCCATCCATGCCACGTATACATTATTGCCAGAGGAAGCAACCAATGGGTTTGCTCCCATATGGTCCGGATCATTTAGTTGCAATATGTTGTCAAAAGTTATTCCGCCATCTTGGCTCATTCTAAAAAATACGTTTGGATGAACAGAATATTCGCCATTTTCCTGATAGGTTGCAAATACGTTGTTATGTGCTGTTGCGATTTGTGATAGCTGGTAATGAACAATCATTGGTACATCCCCTTTAACTGGAACCAAGAGACTAGAGAATGAAAACAACAATACGATTACAAAGATTACTGAATGATGCATGAATTTCATTTGATATCTGTACTGGATAGGTATAGTTTAAAAAACTGGTGTAGAATTTTCCTAGTTTTAACATAGACATCCATCTGGTAAGTTCCAGTACTATACAGCGTGATTTTGCTTTTGTCAGAACAATCTTCTTGTGAGAATCTACGTCATTCTTTAATATTTCAAAAACTATTGAGAAGCAAGTTTGAGCCAGATAACCTCCAGCCATGCATATGGCATAGCGTTGATTGCAGTAATAGTTGGTACGGCAGTTGGAATCTCATACTATCAACTTTATTTCATACCTGAATACAACGCAAAACCGCATTTTGACAATCCAAAGATTATCAATCCAGGTCAGACAACTACAATAAACATTGTCACAGGCTCAGTAAATCAGGATCAGACGCAAAACTTTCTGCCAAAAAAACAAACCGTTCAACTAGGAATTGACAATTTGGTGACATGGAAAAATAATGATGACGCTGTACATTATGTAACCCCTGTAAAACCATTCAAAGATCTTTATAGTGGAGACTTTGGATCTGATGCAATACAGTCTGGCAAAACCTACACATTCTTGTTTACTCAAGAAGGGAGTATACCATATTTTTGTAAAGTCCATCCGTGGATGACTGGTGAAATCGATATTGAACACGGTGCACTAACATCATGAGCCATTAAACTAGATGTTTTCTTGTAACCTAGAAGAAACCTACGTCACTTTTTTAAATAATGCCTGTACAGTACGTTCCAAACATGAAAACTCTACATTATTCTATAATTGCAGTCATAGTTGTTATCCCAGCAACATTGTTTGGGGTTTTCATTGAAAAAGTAGGAGAAAACCAGCAACAGCCCTACACTGGTATTGCAATAAATGGAGTAAAAGACAATTACACCGTAACCGAGCCTGTGGTTTTCTCTATAGCAATTGAAGGATATGGTACAGGTTGTGGTGATACCAAAGTAATAATTACAAAGGAAAATGATTCACAGTTCAAATCCCCGCAGTGGTCAAGTACAGTACAATGCGTTGCTTTTGCAAAATCAAATTATTTTAAATTCAATAGACTGTCAGAAAATACTACCATAACCCAGCCCGGAAACTATACTTTTATTGCATCATTTGATGACGCGTTTACTTATCGTCACACAGAGGCAAAAAAGAAATTTTCTGTAATGCCTTACATTCTCACTGGCGTCACCATGTTTCATAATGACGGCATATCAGAAAATGATTGTGGAAAATTCTACATAATTCCTGAAAATCACACTAGTCTTAATACTGCTCCAGTTCTTTTAATGAAATCAAATTCTACTGCATGTGCAAGACTCACTTTTACTATAATGTCAAATTACAAGGACTGTAATGGTACAAATTGTCAACGTGTGTCCCAACTTGCACCAGTTCTTTTCATACGCAATCTACACTATGAAAAAAATGATGGCTCTTTTAGCATAACTCCAGGAAAAGACTATACAAATTCATTTAACATTATAACAGAGCCTGATTCTATCGATCTTGAAAACTATCCAATAGGTGCAAACTTTACAGCAACTTATGTAATCAAGCCTCTGCCAAATGCCACTGGTTTTTATGATCAATCGATACCAAGACTTGTATGTGAACACTATCCTCTTGCAGTAGGATATGCAGCAGATCAGATCAACGCTTCAGACTTTTCATATATTGATCCCTTGAATCCTCCTTGCGTATCAAGTGTATCTATGCTCACAAAAGTTGAAGTTTCAGGTATGGATTACAAGGAGGTAACCTTGCGGCTTGCCGTTTTAGAGCAGGAAAAGTAAGAATGAAAACTCTACATTATTTCATAATTGGGGGCTCTGGAATTTCTGTTGTACTGGCAGTTGGAGTATACTTGATGATTTTTCCAAGTGTCATTTTTTCAACTGATCTTACTCCGTCATGTAGTCCTGTACCAAACATCTCAAGAGATGAAATCACATTGAAAAAGATATCCTGGATATCTGTAACTAGAATAGAAAAAAACCAGACAAGTCTTGATTGCACCACTGTAACCTCTGAAACTTTTTTGCATATTCCAAAACTTGAGCATGCGTTATCTGGGGTAGACCAATGCATGCAAGGAAAAGATGGAATTTGCTCATTTCCTAGTGGTTTTGGTATGATGACTTTATTATCAAATGAACTAGTACCTGTGGATGATCGTACAAACTATCGTTCCAGTCTGACACAAGGTGAAGCACATTTTCTGCTAGATAACATCAATTTTGAGCATGTCGGAAATTTGGTTGCAGGAGATGTAAACTATGGTGGAAAATACTATCAGGTTTTACTGCATACTGGAGATACTCCTAACCTACCTCAGGTGAGTGCAAATTTTGCCATAGAGCCGGTTTCAACTGATGATCTATCTGTAGGCAAGTCAGTAAACTATACCATAACTGTACAAACACTTGCAACCTTTGGAGCACCTGTATCGGTTAAACTGTATCCGGTAATTAATGCACAAGACTCTGGAATTACTGCAAAAATAATTCCTGACACACTTTCAATCCCTGAGAGAAGTACTGCAAATGCTACTCTGGTCATAACTGCTGGACCTGGTGCACAAAATGGAACTTATGACATTGGATTTAATGGACAATTACAAGATGGTACATTTTCTGGAGGAATGAGGCAAACAAGTTGTCCATGTATCAGGATAGGTGATTCTGACTGGACTATTAGGACATATTATGGTGATAGTGGTTCATGGGGTGGAAAGAGTCCGTCATCATGGCTTCAAGTAGAAACTACAACTGAGAAGAATATGTATCATACAGGTGAGCCAATTGAAATTAAAAATTTCATAATCAATAATAGTACAAATACGATTACGCTAGAAAGCAACACAAGGTTGTTTGTCACTGTATACAATCAAGTAAACGGTACTGGCGCTCATCATTATTTTTATGGCATTGATGCATTCTATGAAGGAAAACCAATTACACTAGGACCTCATTCCAAAACCATGATTGCAAGGCCATTTTACTGGGATCAAAGCACTCTTGGTTCTGATTCTGTATTACACAATGTAATTTCTGGAACCTATCACATTGACGCAAACTTTGGAAGCTATAACGGGGGAGTTTGGGACAACGACTTTCCAATAACTATACGATGATTATGAAAACTAGAAGAATCCTGCACCATTTTTTTAAACCATGCCTGTCCAGTACGTTTCAAACATGAAAAATATGTATATTGCAATATTGATAACCTTGATTGGAACTTTTACTGTACTCTGTATGCAAAATGCATATGCGATTCCATACGTGTCCTCACAAGATCTCTACAAGCAAAGTGATATGGTATTCTATGGTACTGTAATATCCAAAAGTGCAGGACCTGGACCAGACTATAATTATTACCAAGTCAAAGTTGATACGTATTTTAAAAATCCACAAAATTCTGATTCTATAACTATTGCAGGCCGTAAATCCGATGATACAAAGGTGCAATATCCACAGTTTGATGCAGGAGACTCGGCAATTTTTTACGTAAACAAACTGGATGGCATAAACACGCTCTCATTATATTCACAAAAGGCTGATTCTGCTTGCAGTATAGCTAGCTTTGGATCTTATGATGTATCAAATGATACTAATATAATGCGCGGTGCGCCGGTCCACAAAATTCGCATTCTTGACTCTGCCGGAAATATAGTAAATGTTGCCAAGACTGATCAACCGCTAGTGATAACATCTTATGATTTTTCAAATGTAATGCCACAGGCACGAAATATTACTGCAACACTTGTCATACAAAAATACAATGACACGCAACCTGTTTTTTACCAAGAACAAAATGTTCCAATGATTGCATGCAGTTACAACCCAAAACCTTCATGGAATTTTACACCTTTGGCATCAGGACATTACAATGCAACACTGACATTTGATGATATGAAAATAGCGACTGATTTTGATGTGAGAGATAATCTTTCAAGCAAATCAATAGACAAGGCACCCAATGAATTATCACCATTGAAGCAATTTGAGTCTGGAGTCGCAGCACTTGATGTAAAATGCAAAGAAAATTTTATGCTGGTAACAAAAGCAAGTGATGGCTCACCTGCATGTGTTACACCATTGACATACAATAAACTTGCACTGCAGGGATGGGCAAAACTGCAAGGCGTAACCACAACTACTTTTGTGGAAGTTAACGGTACAAAATATGACATTCCGTATATAGTACGTGGCTGGACAAACAAGCTGCTGTACATCACTGCAAACACTACACAAAACTCGCTTTCAGTCTTTGTTGAATCTACTGCGCAAAAAGGGGAGGTAACGCTGACGATTCCAAGGGCATTACTTGACTCAAAAAGTGTGTATGGTAACCAAGACACTTCATTTGTTGTACTAGTGGATAAAACTGAAGTCAAGTATACTGAAACAGCGTCCATTGATGCAAGGACGCTTACAATACCGTTTGAATTTGGGGCAAAAAAGATCGAAATAATTGCAACCCAAAATATGTGATATTGCCATGAAAACTCTGTGTCTAGTAATTATTACTATTCTAGTAGCTTCAGTTCTAGTGGAAATTGGTAATGTGTTTGCAGATGATGTAGATTCAAACAAATGGCACAAATTGTACCTTTTAGGGAAATTCACACATGCCTATCCTCCAAAACCGGACCAGATATTTGTAGCTCAATATCGTATAACAAATGCTACATTGCAATCGATTAGTAGTACTGGAGACGTTTCTGTAATTGCAAATACTGTTGACAAGGGTCTGTTTGAGCTCAAATTTCCAAGGAATTTTCCATATCATAACCAGGATCCAAGTAAAATGGATTTTTTCATAAACATAAACGGCTATGGTTCATGGTCATACTATCACCCTGATGGTCCGATGACTGAAGATGCAAGAAAACAACTAGTAAACACAGTAGCAAGACCTCCTCCATACCCTGATTCGTATTCGGGAATCGATGACTGTTATTATTTATTTAGTGTTCCATTTTACACGTATGCAAAAATAGACATAGTATATGGGTTCAACGGATTGATTCTTGCCCCATATCACGGTGATGATATACTACAATCATGCAATGATTTTACAATTGCAAAATTGCCTCCTCTAAAACAAATTGAGTTTGGCATGGCACCAAAAGATGTGACATGCAATGTTGGATTTGATGTTCTAATGCACCCAGACAACAAGACCATATCATGTGTAAAATCATATGCTGTGACAAAATTGATGGAGAGAGGCAAGTGGACAAGGCCTCCATTAGACCCTCACATGAATCCAAAAACTGTATTGACAAATTCTTCCTATGATGGAATATCTACAGATGGCAAATCAATTGTGACAATTAACAATCAGACGTATTACCAAACTACGCTTGGGTATTCAATTGATGATCTAAAGTATGGCACAGTTGAAAAGTTTCAAAATGTCACATTTGTGTTTCCGCAGGGACTCGCACGCACTACTGAAGGCGGCAAAACTACACTTGATGTAAAATTTCAAGACAATGGGGAGGAAATCTACGATGGAATCCCTACTAGATATGGACCGTATGCCAATAATGCTATTACACTTCTTAGTAATCATGTTGCCCCTCAAGCGGGAATCACGTACTATGGTGATAAAATCAAATTATTGGTGAGCACTGGAAAGCAGAAAATAACAAATGAAGATAAAATGCTGTATGCGAATGGGAAAACTGAGAAAGCCAATCCTCTTGGTGTGCTGGCTCTGGTGATCTATCATCCTCCAGATTTATGCCTTAGTCTTATTGCTCCATCAAACATGACTGTACATGGCTGTCCTCCAAACACTTTCTACTTGAAGATAAATTCTGTAATAACTGCATATCTTATGGGATACAACATCTGCGATGGAGACTCGTGTACAAAGACAAACGATTTGTCTGTCTTGCTTCCAATAAAAAATCCCCTGAGACCCAATTTCCAAATGATTGGGTTGCCTGAAGATCTGCATTGGAAATATGGTGATACTGTGAAAATTCAGTTGTACGTGTCATCCGCTAATGATATCAGTACTGTGTCATTACTTGACCTTGGAAATTCTACAATCGTTCCATAAGTACATGTTTTGAATCTTTATACTATCTGCTAAATTCTGGAATAATCCTACACCAATTTTTTAAACTATGTTAGTCCAGTACGTCTAGTAAATGAAAACTCTACATTATTTCATAATTGTGATATCTGCAATTGCAATAGTGGGAGGAATTGCACTGGTTTTAGCCTCTGAGATAGATTCTGCTAAATTGGCATCACAAAATAATATGACTACAAACAAGTATCAAAATACCCCTCTTATGACTAGTAGCCAGTCTAGAACAGATTCTAATAATAATCAAACATATTATCCTGCCATGACACCAAGTATCAATTCTACATTCAATCTCTCTCAGGCTACTACTACGTTGTGGAACTATGTATCGGATGGCCCAATTCGTTCCGTAGCAATTTCTTCTGATGATAAATACATTGTAGCAGGATCTGAATCTGATAAAAACAATGGAACCGTATACTTTCTAGACAATCAAGGAAATCTTTTGTGGCAACATGGAACTGATAGAAAAATATCGCAGGTGTTTATTTCATCAGATGGTTCGTACGTCCTTGCATCTGGGTATCAAATTGCTCCTGGTCCTGCAGGCATATATGAAAATGGCGCAATTTATTTTTTTGACAAAACTGGAAAAATATTGTGGAATTACATGACAAAAGATTTTGGACAAGTATTGATATCTTCTCTTTCCCCTGATGGTGCTCATGTTGTTACCGCATCTGGGACTGAATTATCCTATCTTGACAACAATGGAAAGAAGTTATGGAATTACACTTCAAGCTCTGATATCAACTCTGTATCGTTTTCAGCTGACAGCTCTGATATACTGACAACTGCAGGACATCAAATACTATACTTTGACAAGCAAGGCAAACTACTCTGGACGTTTGACACTGACTATGGATATATCTATGCGAAACTTTCCCCTGACGGCAAGTATGTCGTAGCAGGAGATGCTCCAAATGGTTATGGTGGAAAAATTTACTTTATAGGCAACACAGGACACCTGATTAAAGCATCTCAAATTGGCAGTCCAATCGGATCTGTTTCAATATCTACTGACAGCTCACATGTTGCAATTGGAACAAACTGGGCTACTATGCTTTTTACATCTACTGGAGATTTGATCTGGGATGACAGGATAGTATCACAAGTGGCAATTTCGTCTGATGGTTCGTTTACTGCAGGCGTGTCATGGGCAGGTGATAGTGCATATCTGACATATTTTGACAAGCACGGAAATATTTTATCAAGATATCCTATAGGGGATTGGGCGCAGCCTGTCTTGTCAAAAGACTCACAATATGTAGTACTTGGCCATCCTACAAGTTACATTTCCAGCATACAATTTGTCAAAGTTCCGTCGTACTATGCGGCAGGTCTTGGGACAAGTGATATTCCACAATTCAACCTGCAACACCTGCAGACCTCAAATGACACACATGTATCAATCCAGTCTACAAACAACACTGAACTGTATGCTCAAGTTGCAATAGGTCAAACTATACAATTACCTTACAATCTAAATTTTGAAACCAATTTTACGAGCTCTGACCTACAACTCGGACTGTATGCACCTGAACACCTTGATGTATCAATCTCTCCTGTATTTCCAACTGAAATAATTAATGGTGTTTTGCCTGGAAATAAAATACTGACAATTCATGCAGATACTCGTGCCACCCCTGGAAACTATACTTTTACAGTATATGGAAAAGGCAGTACGATAGATTCTGACACTGGTTGGATAACTACACTTGATGATGTAGTGCTTGGGAAAGTGCATGTAACTGTAAAACCATATTCTAGTAAAATTTCAATCAATATTGGTGATGCAAAATATGTGTCCAAGTCATTTTGTGTCAATTTGGATCCTGACGGACAGTCTTGTGGATCAGGTCCAATCTATGAAAGAGTTCCAATAACTGTCTACTCTAATTCTGTACAAACTATTACACTGAGTACATCAGAACTGGATGAGGGCAAGTGGGTAAAGTTTATGCCAGATAAACTCGTTGCAGGTCCAAATGGTTCAACATCTACTATGATTGTATCAGGATACGAGATTCCATTTGCGCCCAATCCTTTGAATGATAAATCTTTGGTGATACAAGCAGCATCAGAAAATGATACCCAGTCTGTAATTGTTCCTGTGTATTTGCTTAATTTTATCTCTGTATTACATTCTCCTTCTCCGATCCATCTTAGTGATATCACGACAAACAGTGATGGGGTAAACTTTGGTGAGTCTGGTGTGGTATATGATCCACTGGATAACTCTAATGGTACCTTGCCAGTAAAACTCACAGTGCGTGATTTCCTAAATGGGAATTTGCCTATCTCTTTGCCGTTGTGGTTGTCAATTGATATTCCAAACCCTGAATTTACATTGAATGCGACAGAGCCGCATTATTTTATCATAACCGCAAAAACACATGATGGTCCGTATTCTGGTACGTATACTGTTGAAATAGATGAAAACATTGGAGGGCAACACTTTGTCCAACCGGAAACAATTGTGATTGAAAACATTAGATATTGATGAAAATGAAAACTCTACAGATTCTCACAATTGGAATTTTTGTCTTTTCTACATTGTTGTACATAAAACCAGTCCAGGCAGACAATGAAGGTGCTGTAATTGAAAATATTCAAACGCTTCCAACCTCAATTATAATTGGGCAGACATTTAAGATAAATGCAACTCTGGTAAACAACTCCACACATCCAATATTTATTGAACATGGATCTTGTGGCTCTCCATTCTCTGTAACTTTTGACAATCACGTTATGGTCCGAACAAACAATGTAACTTGTACATTGCAACTAATTGAGCAAAGACTAGACCCGGGTACAAAAATTACATCTACCAGTCCATACTTGGATCTTACATATGTGGCAGCGCAAAATGGAACTGTAAACACTACTGTATCATTTCCGTATAATGTTTGGAACCAAACCGCCCAGTCAAACACCCAAGAAAATATCTCAAAACAATTTTCTTTTACGATATATCCTAAAACCAGAGTGCCAACATTATCGCCCTCCGGGAATCAGGCAATTATTGATGTAGCACTATCTATACCTGGTTTGCAAAAATGGTCTAATGACTGGCAATTTGACTCCATGGCATTTATGACTGCAAAAAATCAGCCAGGTAATTGGCAATATGCAATTGTCTATCTAAAAGCATCTTCTGGTAGTTCCATCATACCGTGTGATAGCAATAACAATTGGAGTGCAATGGTGATAATAGACAGGACAACAATGAAAGTAATCCAAGCAACATATCCTACCGTGGAATCACATAACTGTAATTATACTACCGGTGGCGGACCAACCGGTGGTGGACCAAACACATATGGTGACACCACACCCAAGATGGATACTCCATTACAACAGTTCAAGTCCGGAGTTTCTCCATTAAATGTCAAATGTTCTACAAACTATTCCCTTATAATAAAAAAAGAAGATGGTTCTCCAGCATGTGTGCAAAGAAATGACACTGATAATCTTATGAATAAGGGTTGGGCTATCAATCAGTTTGTAGTATCAGAAGTTTATAGAAATCAAGGAATCAGTGTAATTCAGAGAGATACTGGGCTTCTCAAATATGAAAACGGGACATTTGTACAATACATGTCGATTTATGTATTTATTAATAATTTCACCAAATCAAGTTCTCCATTACAAATTCAAGTTTTGCATGATGATGCATTGTATAGAACTGACGTGGTATCTTCTGCAGATATTTTACCGGATGGCTTTTACAAATATCAGTTTATTCTAAACCATGCAATATTTGGTAGCTACCAGATTGTTGCAACTTATGAAAATAGGACGAGTCAAACATCATTTGTGATTGGGATACCTCCATAGGACATGAAAACTCTACATTATATCATAACTGTAGGATTTGTAACAGGATTGTTAGTAATGGGTACAACTTCTGCTTTTGCATCAGTTGAGTTACATACTTACATGCCAATTGACGGACATCCTATAACTCCAATTTTCAAATTTTCAAAGACTATTTTGATTGATTATCCAAGTGGAAGTACACTGCAAAAAGAATTATCTGGAAGGACATTCACTGTTGAATTCTCTGACGATTCTGACAAAAATCCTACAATCAGATCGTTTATGCAGCAGCTAAATGCTGACATTGCAAACGAAAGAAGATCTTCGTCCAGTGTCACAAATTTGAGCATACAATATGAGACAATAATTCATGGAGATGATAAACAAGCAACATTTGATTATCTTGTTACACTTCAACCTACTCTTGTAACCTATGTCTTAAACGCTGGAAACACAGACACACCCACAGTTCTTGACGTATCTTGGATGGGATTTGTCATACGAGATCCAGTGGTGATCGCAACTAGTCAATATGGGAATTTAGAGATTAACTCTCCATTGGGAGTAATACAGAATCAGTTGCCTGTGATATATGAGGTGTTAAAAGGAATATCTCAAGAGAATGTCTTAAAAACAAATTTGATAGATGCAAGCCCTCTTGTAGGTGATCCTATTGATCAATGGAATACGATTTTCGATCCAATGTATACTCTTGATGATACTGCTGGACATGAATATGCTGGACAGAAGGCCGCAGTGACAGCATTTGCATATGGACCAACTGATCTTTATCAAGTCTATATAAAACCAAAAATAAATAGTATGAATTTTACAGCAGATTCAAAATATCATATCACCACTATTGATAAACCAAGTTCTGCAACACTTGATGTTCAAGGTCATGCAACTGGATATCCAATCCAAGGTGAGCCTGCAATTTCAACACTGATTCTTACAAGTGGGAACAAGTTTTGGTCATATGCCGGAAATGATGTTATCGGCCTTTCAAATATTGCACTTTATGCAATTACTGGATCTATTGTGTTAATCATAGGAGTTATTTTCTGGTGGAATTACAAAAAAAGAAAGAAATGAAAACTCTACTTTTGTTAGTCGTCGTATTTGGAGTATTAACGTTTAGCAGCGCAAGCTCAATATCAGAACCAGATTCATCTGTAGCAGAAAACAAGAGTGTTGCTGTAACGCATACAACAACTGTAAAAAGCATGAGCCCCCCTGAATGGCCCCCATGTTGCCAACCTGTAATATTAAGTCAGGTAGAGCTTGCAAGCCAGTTCAGGTTCCTGCCAGACAACATAACGTGCACGTCGCAGCCCGCGGTTTATCCGCAACACAGCTGCCTCACAAACTTGGTTCCGGATCACAAAGTTGAATGTTCATATATTTCTGGTAATTCCTGTGAGCCGCTTCACCAGTATACCAGCGGCACAAACAAGAGCTGCTTTGTCGATTCAACGGTACCCCTCTCGTCTGGCACACAATGGTTTGACTTGTATAACACACAAAACAAAACTGTACAGCTGCAATATTTTGGTTACAAACTTATCTCGGGAGACCACGTGCAGGGAAGCGAGGGCGGGGGTTTTGACATTGGGCCACATGAAAAGTGTACACTTGCACTCTCTAACAACTATTCTCAGGGAGCCCTTGAAGTTAAACCGGTTAACATGACTCTAGAAGTTTCATACTATTCTGATGGAAAGCCGTACACGACAGCCACACCCTCATTGACTGATACCTACAATGATTCAGGAACCTGGCAATTTGATGGTAACAAGTGGGTTTTTGCTGAACAAAACACTATGGCAGTTCCTGAATTTCCTTTTGCGGTTCCAGTTATGCTGATTGGCATAATTTCTACAATTGTATTTTACAGAATGAGATTCAGATAAAAAAATTCGGGACAGGTGCCCACTACAACTGTTCTGGCGGTAACCCCCGGGCCCGTAGATTTTTTTAAATACTAAAATGACGAGTTCAAAAGGGCTCGCTACAACTGTTTTCACAGGTCCTGTTTTTACAAGAGATGGAAAAGATATGAGATTATAATGTGATAATATCGATAATGTACTGCACATAATCCCTGTAGAATAACATTAGAATAAAGTTATAGAATATTCTTCTAAATATTCTATATGATTTTTCAATATGGTATGGTGTTATGTATGCGAACTCCTTAAATAGAAACTGTCCCGTACACAAATGAGGTGTGATTGTATGGCTGTAATGGATGAAGAACCTACTCCAAGGTTTGAACCTAGCATGAAGCTTTTATCGCGCATCATGAAAGTTATACTAGAAAAAAATTCTGTTGGAAAAACTATGTTGTCACAAGAATCTAATGTACAATATGCTAGGCTTTTAAAACATTTAGAATGGCTTGAAAAAAGACATTTTATTGAATCTGTGGTTGATGATGGTAAGATTGGTTTCAAGTTTACAACCTTAGGGAAAAACTTTGCCACAATGATTTCATTGCAATGAGTTATGAAAAAATCTGTACATGACATGGACATTTTTGTCAATAAAACTGACAAAAATGTAAGCGCGACTTAATTATTTGGGTTAATTGTACTGGACAATGACAAAAACTAACATCAAAAACCAGATCAAATATACCATGTTGGCATCAATATTGCTAGTAGCTTTGATGATTCCATCGTCACAGATGGAACAATCTCAAAGTACGACAACATCTATAAATGAAAAAACATTTCCGATACCCTTCGGAATAGATGTTAACCCTACTTCAACATCATTGCCTAGCACAAGTCAAGGTTTTGCCAAACCGATTGCGGGAATGCCATTGCCTGAAAATGGTCTAAGGACCTCAAATGGTGGATTTATCACTATACCTCGTCCTTTAGATGATAACGGTAAACCACTCAATGTCATCTATGAAGAAAATACAATACAATACCCAACTGGTCCTATCGTACCTGCGTGTCGTGGTCCTAGCCCCGGATTGTATCAAGAAGGTAATTCATGGACTGTGACTTCAAACTCAAACACAATAGGTGCTAGTGGTCAATGGAATCTACCAACAGGAACAATTAACAGCGGAAGTGATGTAGGCATATACTATAACCCAGTAAACTTCTGGGTTACTGCAGCAACCCCCTTACATGATTACGACTTCTTCCAAGTTACATACGGAATTGGAAACAACTTATCTTTAGGCCCTGGTTGGAAGATGATCTTTTCTCAACTAGATAGCAATGGAAATAGAATATATCCATACATAAGTATGTCTGGAATCCCAGTTGTAGCTGGTGGTAGTTATAGAGTCGATTCAATGTTACAACCACTTGGATTGGCAAACCCGCCTGCATATGTTGTACAAGTGACTTATGGAGGTAATGCATGGGTTTACAACACGATCCTACAATCTAACTATCCTACAATTAAGGGAAGCATGAGTTTATTTTCATCATATAATGATGAGTGGTTAAAATCTCACGGAGGATCAACAAATTATTTGTCTGATACAAACTCCAACCCACAAATCATGAAAGATGTGAATAATGTTATTGCATGGGATCCAACTCTCGTTACCGGACTTGTAAGCTCAGATACAAACAAACCAATTCAAGGTCAACCCAACCTTCAGACTTGGGATATACTATCACCATCGCCACTAAATACAAAGCCGTACAACGATCTTCAAGAATGTAGCTCCTGGTAATACAATACATTACCATTCCTAATTTTTTTTAAGATAAATTATGCCAATCTTTTAAATAAACATGAGGAATAATCCAAGAGAAATGAGGATTGTTGCAATAGTTATGCTAATTTTAGTTTTATCAATTACAATTCAAGTTATGCCTTCACACGTTCAAGCTTACACATTGTCGCCATTAAAGCAAATAAAGTCAGGTGTCAATGTAAAAAATATAAAATGTAATGATGATTTACATTTAGTTATCAAGAAAGAAAACGGCTCTCCGGCCTGTGTAAAAGTAGATACATCAAAAGTACTTCTTGAACGTGGATGGGCAAGATCTGTTTTTTACAATATTGATCTTTATGTGCAACCAAGACTCATGCTAGACACTTATTATGATGGAATTAATAAGAACAATGCAACAGTATCAATCAATAACAAAACCTACTATCAAACAACACTTGATCATGATGTTAATAATCTGACAAAAGGTATATCCATACTATTTCAAAAGGTGATTTTTGTTTTTCCAAATGGGATCATAAATACTTCTACTGGAAGGTTTTTGGTACTTGATATAAAATTCCCTGATGGTTCTGAAGAAATTTATGGTAGAAATACCACAAACCCTGTAGGCTCAAATGTGACAGACGGGATAGAGATACCTTCACCATTTGGTCCGCCTGCCATAACCTCTATCACAGCTTTAAGTAATCATCTGTCGCCACAAGCAGGGATAACTATTTTTCATAATAAAATTAAAGTATTTGTGAGTGCAGAGAACAAAACATCTCAATAACACGTGCTAGTCCCACAGTGTAATATCTATGACTTTGAACTATTTTCAAATCTTAGTAATTATTCCAAAATGAAACCAAAACAGACTGCATTTAGCGTATAAGGTTCAGCTAAAAATAGGAACAGGTGCCCACTACAACAGTTCTGACAGTAGAATGTTCAGTTGAGAAGAGGATTTTGAGGTCAAATTCTGAGCGTGTAGTACGGTTGATTTCTAAGGAAATTTAGGGCATCCATCTATACAAGCAAACCAGATGAAAAGAGAAATCATAGTAATTCCAACCGCTGATTCTATGACTATAAACATCTTTTTGCTCATTATTTTTAGTTATATCTGGTCTGAAATAAAGTTAGGAGATCAGTCTTTACCAGCCAGCTATCCCTTCCGTTTTACCGCCAGAAATAATTTCATACTTTAACCCATTTTCCATGTTGCTTTTTCTTTCCTTATTCTTCTATACCAAACAGCCGATCCAATACCTAAGACTAGAAAAGCAACTGTAAAAGGAAACAGTAATGCACCAAACGCACAACCCGATGTCTGACCTGCACAAACATTGGATTCTATAAGAGATCTATAGCCTTCAAAACTTGCCCAAAGGAATGCCATTGGAGTAAATATGAAGAAAATAATCTTTTCAATCAATTTTGTCATAATTATCTTATTGTTTCTTACTAGCGTTTTGAATTAAGGTTATCCATCTGTTATCAACTTCAACCTAGAAAAATTCTACGCCAATTTTTTAAACCATGCATATCCAGTACAACAAGTAGTGAAACCAGTTTATCTAACAATAATCATCTCAGCTGCAATAATTGTGTCTGTTCTAACTTTTGCTATTGTGATGCAACCAATTCATCAAAATCAGCCTGATGCATATGTCATAACTGACTATCATCCCAACACCACCAAGATTTGGGGTACTGATATTGTTCAAAATCAGATCTTTCATTTTGCTGATTACAACATGAGTGCTACTCTTCCAAAACCCTATTGGATAGAGATGTATGACACCAACTTTACTTTCCCGGACGGTTTACAGATATCTCACACTCCTGGTGGTGCAATCTTTCAAACCTATGTTACATTTCCAAACGAGACTGTGCCCTACAAAATATCAACTGGACTTGGTGAAAACACAGATCACAAGACTGTAACAATATTGAGTATACACAAAGATCCGCAAGCTGGATATGCGATTTACAACAATACCGTACGTCTTCTTGTAAATTGGCCAAAAATACATCCTGAAATAATGATAAACAATTTCAATGGGGCATACAAGACAGACCAACCAATAGATTTTCAGATTGAAGTAAAAGGTTTTGATTACTATGATGCAGGAGAGCAACCAAATGTAGAAATTGAAAAACCTGATGGCAGTCTTGTTTGGAAGTCCTCTGGTCCATACATAGTCATGTGTTGTCCAGCAGAACTTGTAAATTATGACAAGACCTTTAATTTTACAAATTTAGGAGGACCGGTAACAATTGATAAACCAGGCTCGTACAATCTAATGGTCTCATACAATGGTCAAAAGATCCAAAAACAGTTTACTGTTGTACAATCTGTCACTTCGATCTTTGATACTGGAGTTTATCCTTTCTCTACCGATGTGACAAATACTAACTTTACAATAAACTATAACATTACAGGAAATGGAAAGATTTTTGATGCTAAAATGAATACCAACTCACAAACCCTTGCTGTCCTGATAAATGCAACAGAAGATGGGCAGTTAGTTATTGTCCTGCCTAGAAATATGATACATTCCACAACATATACAAACATGGATGACATGTTCATTGTTCTATCTAATCAACAAGAAATTCAATACAAAGAATTCCATAACACTCTTGATGCTAGAACTTTATTAATTCCATTTCAAAAAGGAGTTGATAAGATAGAAATCATTGGAACTAGTCCGATTTGATGAAAATGAAAACTCTACATCCTTCAATAACTGTAACATCTGTTTTCATTGCCCTGACGATTGCTATGCCTTATGCTTCTGCTCAAAATAACACTTCTTATCCGCCTCTAAATGATCTTGAGGATGGCAATGTCTTCTTAATGGCTGTCAAGGGTCCGTTTCTATCTGGGGGATTTGTTGGAATTTATGGAAACCTAGTAACAGCAAATCCTATCCGAATTGTTCTATATGATCCTCATGGTGAAATAGTGACCTCAAAAACTACGTTTAGTGACAGAAATGGATATTTTGCCTCAGAACTGAGGCTTCCTACTGGCGCAGTGGGAGGAATGTGGAGGATTGTTGGAACCAGTGGAACTTATCACAAAGAATTGAATTTTACCACCTTCGGAAGTTCTGATACCATGACGTGTTATGGTGGATCTCTCTGCTCACCAATGGGGATAACTTCACATTCTGTTATGCCTGGAGTAAATCCAATTGCCTTACAGTCTCCACTAAAGCAATTCAAGTCTGGTGTTGCAGCTAATAATGTTATTTGCAAGCAAGGTTTGAAATTAATTTTCAAAGAATATGATGGCTCCCCAGCTTGTGTAAAACCAACTAGCGTTACAAGATTATTACAGCAAGGGTGGGCACTGCAGCCGTATTCTGATTGGAATAAAAATTAGAAAATGAAAACTCTATACATTTCAATAATGATTATTTCTGGTGTGCTAATCTCTGTTGTAACGTATTTGTTACTTGTTCCAACCTCTAACAAAATTTTATGGGATGCATCACAATTAGCTAATGAAACTGCTTCAAAATATGGTATTTTCCATCATGAAACTGATTGGCATGTGCATGTTACAGCAGATGGAAAACTCCATCCAATTACTGACTATCACAAAATAGATGCAAATTCCATATTTTCTTGTTCCTTTTCTGTTATCCCAAATGATGCACAAGATCACTTTGCATATCTTTCGGTATTCAAAAATAATGATACTGGATATGTGGTTGCTCTGGATGATTATACCGGCAAAGTAATTGATGCAAAACCTATACAAAGTGAATTGGCAGTATGTGGACCATGAGATAAAATGAAAACTCTACATCTTTCAATTGTTCTTTTCATTTTTGGTGGAATATCACTAGCCATAATGTATGGATTCTTTCCAATTTTTGCACCACCTCCAAGTCTGCCCAGTTTGCCAGTGCCATTTGATTACTCGCTTGCCTATTCTCTTGTATTGATGACAACATCTTTTTTTGTACTAGCAATTATACTCTTGATATGTTCATACAGAAATAGAAAATGAAAAACTCTACAAATCGTCAAACTAGAATTCTTTTAAAGCCTGTAACAAAAACATGTCATAGTCAAGACGGCCTTCTGGGTAACAGTCAAGCATCATTCCATTACTGATTTCATGAAAGCTCCAGTTGTTGCATTCCCTGTCATACTCGAACTTGGAATTGTCAAACTTCCAGTCAAAGCCATTTCTTATGGTACTATCTGGATATCCATGACCTCTGACAAGTGTTACAGTATCATTCCAGTAGTTTATTGTCACCTTGGCATAAAGCGCATTTGGATATAGGTACATGACATGCTTGTGGCCCGTTATTGCATCAAACTCTCTCTGTGTGACATACTCGTTGTGCAGTACTATTACCTTGTCATATTGTTCCAAGATGTGAGGATTTTTGTCAATGTCGATGTCTGTTATGGTGTTATACCCAAGAGACTTTAGCACCTTGAGCCCATTTGAGCTATCCGTAAATGATGTCAGATCATCACGTATCTTTATTGTGAGGCAAGCCTTGCACTCTCCTCTGTAATGCGCATAAAACCCGTATTCCGAGTATGCACTTGATGTTAGCACTGGTATGATAACCACTGATTTTCTGGTCTCGTTGAACACTGACACGTTTTTCATATCGTGATTCATCTTTGAAACAAATGAATAATCCATCTTGATAACATCGTTTTTTATAAGATATCTTATGGTTGACACATAGTCCTTGTCAGAGACTAGACCGATGCTCCAAAAATATGATATATTCTTGAATTCTTTTGGAGTTTCTTGTTTGGTATGATTGCCTACCATGACATGTCTTATTGGTATGACTTTGTTTTCAACTGACCATTTGATACCGTTGACAAAGTCGTCATCTGAAATCTTTCCATCATGCCAGAGTTTGGCATTTTTTTTGACCCATTTTGGTATTGGTTCATCATGATGATGTGGTAGAAAAGCTGCAAGAAATAAAATTAACACAATCCCGATAACTAGATACATTATTTGGATTCTAGGTATTGGATATATATAATGTCCAGTACCGGTACCGTACATGTTAGAACAAACAATTATTAGC
>JAJSDS010000079.1 GCA_028580875.1 Nitrosotalea sp. | reverse complement strand
CTTTCCCGTTCCTGGAGGACCATAAAGTAGGATTCCTTTGGGGGTTGCAACATCAGTATACTCGAATGCTTCTTTGTGTTTGAGCGGCCATTCTACTGCTTCATAGAGCTCCTCTTTCAGAGATTCCAAACCTCCAACATCTTCCCATGTTACATTTGGCACTTGAACTAGAACTTCGCGTAATGCAGACGGTCTTACTTCTTTTAATGCATCCTTGAAATCATTATCAGTAATGATTATTTTTTGAAGTATCTCTGCTGGAATTTTTTCTGCCTCGAGATCTAAATCCGGTAGAATTCTTCGAAGAGATCTCATAGCAGCTTCTTTTGCAAGTACTTCTAAATCAGCTCCTACAAATCCATGAGTCACTCTTGCAATCTGATCCAAGTTTACTTTTTCATCAATTGGCATACCGCGTGTATGTATATTCAATATCTCAGATCTTCCTTGCTGGTCTGGAATGCCAATCTCTATTTCACGATCAAATCTTCCAGGTCTTCGTAGCGCAGGATCTATCGAGTCGGGCCTATTAGTTGCTGCAATTACAACTACTTTACCTCTTGATTTCATTCCATCCATTAAAGTAAGAAGTTGTGACACAATTCTCTTTTCCACTTCTCCTGTTACTTCTTCTCTCTTTGGAGCAATTGAATCAATTTCATCAATGAATATGATACTTGGTGAATTTTCCTCTGCTTGCTTGAATATTTCCCGTAATCGCTCTTCACTTTCTCCATAGAATTTTCCAATGATTTCAGGACCACTAATAGAAGTAAAATGCGAATTGGTTTCTCCTGCAACTGCTTTTGCTAATAATGTCTTTCCTGTCCCTGGTGGTCCATAAAGTAATACTCCCTTTGGTGCCTCAACTCCTAATTTTTCAAATAATTCTGGATGTCGCATAGGAAGTTCAACCATTTCTCGTATCTTTTGAACTTCATTTCTTAGTCCACCAAGATCATCATAGGTAATTCTTGGAATAGAATTATCAATGGCTTTGGTCATAGCCCCCAATTTGAACTCGGTCTGTTCTGATACAACTACTGGTTTTGTTGAGGGTTTAGTACTACTAACAACAAGTTGTGTTTTTCCGCCCAACTGTGTGGTTACAATTAATGTATCTCCATTAGTTAGTACATGGCCCATATAGTATGCTTGCATATACTCTTGGAGTCCTTCCTCACCTAGTTTTTCTATGGGTGAGAGTGTTATCTGTTCAGCTTCTTCTGCATCGACTGTTTTTATTGTAATTTTTTCTCCTATGCCTGCGCCTATGTTATGACGTGTAATTCCATCTATCTTGATTATTCCAGTTCCATAATCTTGTGTAGAACCAGACCAGAGCTTAACGTGACTTTTTCTATTTCCCACTAGCTCAAGAATTTGACCAGTTTCCCACCCATTATCTTCAACAATTTTTGGATCTACTACTGCTATTCCTTTTCCAACATGTCTTTGTGCAGCCTCTGCAATTTTTAATGTAATTTCGCTCATAATTTTATCACCATAAAAAATAAGATTATTCGACCGTTACCGTCCTTCCTTGCGGTCGATCCTCTTCTTTGAGTTTGAATTTTACTTCCAAGATTCCGTTAGAGTATGTTGCCTTGACAGAATCTTCGTCAACCTTTTGTTTTATCGGGATTTTTGTATGGTATTTTTTATCACCATTTACTGCATCAAGATTTACAGCCTTTCCTACGACTTCGATCTTGATATCTTTCTTTTCTACCCCTGGCATCTCTGCCACAATTTTGAGAACTTTTTCTTTGTTATCTACGATAACATCAACAAATGGTTCTCTTGTTTCTTCTGATTTTTGGATAAGACTTGGTTGAACGTTTCCATATTCTTTGATCACAGGTTTTCCATCAGGTCCTATTGTCATAGAGTACCCATAGTAGTAAGGACCAAATGTCTGTGCATTCCCAGAACTAGTTATGTCGTCCCAAATTTTGTCCAACCCTTTGAAAGGTCGCATCATTTTTTGGAAGAGATGGTCAAACTCATCCCATTCATTCATGTCATAGTTATGCATGATATGTAATAGGTATGACATTATATAAATATTATGGAATAATAGGTTATCCTATTACATAAATTAATATAATTATTAATACCATTCATTTGTATGCGCACTCCAAATCTTTCGGTTCCTGATGCTGTTAGAGAGATAATTACAAAGAATAGATCCATTTACGACTGCATCAAGATGGGCTTGATAAATTACACATCACTTGCATTAAAACTCCAAAAGGAAGTAGAATCACAAGTAGGCGGACCAGTCAATCCAAATACAATTGTTGTTGCAATCAAAAGATACGCCGATTCTTTTGAAAAAAAAGAAGATATGCAAAATGATACAGTGCTAAAAAATGCAAGACTTTCTCTAACTGATGGAATTGTAGACATAAAATTTTTCTCAGAAGATTTTGAAATGAAAGATGCAGTTGATCTGATGGATAGATTCATGAGAATCGATCCAGATTACGAGTTTTTTAGATCTACTGATTCTTTTAGATTTTTGACCGAAGACATAAGTGATGTAAGAAAGATTTTAGAATCTTTTTCATCACATAGAAATTTCTTTCAAACTGGACTGGCAAAAATAACCATAAACATTCCGGAATCCGAACATAGTTCTGACGTGGTTTCGTACGTGTCTGAGATTCTACATGATAATGGAATCGAGCTTTTCAATGCGTTTTTCGGACAGGATCACATAGTAGCAGTATTGCATGAAAAGGACGCTGCTAGAGCATATCAAATTTTAAGAAGAGAAATCTCTCGTTAATACCAAAATATCTTCTAAATTCCAGTAGTTTCTGCTCTTGTCATTTCTAGGTAGACTTTGTCTCCTACTGCAAGATTGAGTTCTTTATACTCATGCATATCAAGCTTGATCGAGGTTGTAGAACCAGGCTGGCCCATGCCTCCACCAGACAGCATCTTGTTGAGGTTTTTTACCATGTCATCCATATTTGTAAAGCCCATTACTCCTCCGGCGCCAAATGGGGATGCAGGTGTACTTTGTTCTCTGAAATCCTTAGATGTAGAAAGTGAGACTATCACGTATGGAGAACCATCCGGTGAAGCGTCTATTCTTACAATAATGTATTCTTTCTTCATATCCTCACTTCATAAATCAGCATATTTTACCTTTCGCTCAAATGTTCCAATTTAATACTTGGAGAATCAATTACTACCTTTTTTATCCCCAAGGATAACACTAGGTGGGTACAATGCCAGAAACTAAAATTCTTGTTTTAGGGGGAGGATTTGCAGGAGTAGAATGTGTAAGAAAGCTTGAATCATATTTTTCAAATGAAAAAGACATACAGATTAGCCTAGTAAGTGAAGACAATTTTTTCTTGTTTACTCCAATGCTTCCACAGGTAGCTTCTGGAACAATTGAGACTAGACATATCGTGATTCCAGTCAGAACACTACTGAAAAAGACCAAGTTCTATGAGGCCGAAGTTAAGAACATTGATCCTTATGGTAAAACGGTAACCCTTAGCGGTACAAAAGAAAAACGTGGAATTTCATTACATTATGATTATCTTGTTCTGGCTCTTGGCAGTCAGACAAATTTCTTTGGGATGGACCAATTGGCAAAATTAGCTTATTCAATGAAGACCCTCAATGATGCAGTGGTATTACGAAATAGAGCCATAGATATGCTTGAGCAAGCAGACAATGAAACCAATCCAATACTTAAGAAAAGTTTGCTTACCTTTGTAATTGTAGGAGGAGGATTTGCAGGTATTGAAACTGCAGGAGAGCTAATGGACTTGCTGCATGATGCCAGAAAATATTATCCCAATATTGAAAAAACTGACATCAGAGTTATTGTTCTTGAGGCACTTGGAGCCATTCTTCCAGGTTTTAATGAAAAGCTTGCAAAATTTGCACTAGAAAAACTTCATGAACGCGGAATTGAGGTTAAGGTGAGTACAAAACTTTCTAGCTTTTCGGGCGACGAGGTACTGATTGAAGATGCCCAACCATCTACAAAAGATCCTAGCAATCAATTTTCAGTAAATGCAATACAAACAAAAACTCTGGTATGGACTGCAGGTGTCACACCAGTAGATATCATAAAAAAATCTGTCTTCAAGACTAACAGAGGAGGAATTGTAGTAAATGAATTTCTTCAAGCTGCTGATTTTCCAGAGGTTTTTGCAGTAGGTGATTGTTCTTACATCGTAGATCCAAAGACAACCAGATCTCTTCCACCAACAGCACAGAATGCTGAATCGGAAGCAAAAATTGTTGCAAAAAACATTCATGCTCTAATCACAAATAAAGAGAAGGAAAAATTTGCGTATACGCCAAGAGGCCAGATGGCAGTAATAGGAAAACGAAGTGCGATTGCAAGCATATTTGGTATTCATTTACATGGAATTTTTGCCTGGTTACTCTGGAGAATAATTTACCTCTCAAAGATACCACGCTTAGATAAAAAAGTAAGAATCTTTTTGGATTGGACAATAGACATGTTCTTTGATAGAGACATTGCTAGATTGAAGGTAATGCGTGAGAAACCAATTGAGGAATTCAAGGAACTTGATGAAGTAGATGACGTATGGTAAAATTAGCTAGTTTTACATTTTCATATTTTTAAATTTTAATTTTATAATCTTCGCTATATTTTACGCATTACCAACATAATTTTCCAAAGTAATTAGAAATACAATGACTTAATACGACTCTGACTCGCTAGCTGCGATGAACAACACAGAATTAATTGTTGCAGGAATAATTGTAGCTGCAATTGGTGCCATCGTATTTTATATGAAAAGTAAGAAAAAAACACCTTCACAAAAAATACAACCACAAACAAGTACAACAAAACCAGATACAAGCAAAGAATAACTGTATCTTACATTTTTTATTTCAAAGGCAATTTCATGTAAATCAAACATTAGTGAAATATATTGAACATTACAAAACGGCATTCATGGGAAA
Organism: Nitrosotalea sp.; assembly: GCA_028580875.1. Lineage (GTDB taxonomy): Archaea > Thermoproteota > Nitrososphaeria > Nitrososphaerales > Nitrosopumilaceae > Nitrosotalea. Next base: position 2,703 of record JAJSDS010000079.1, on the reverse strand, counting down.
GGTCTTTGCAGTAGGTGTTGGACCAGGATCACCAAAGTATGTAACTGAAATAGTAAAGGAAATAGTGCTAAATTCAGATATTGTAATTGGCTACAAATATACACTCAAAACAATAGAGGCGCTTTTGAAAAATAAAGAAATACACGAAATTACCATGAAAGACCAAGAAGATGCATATCAAAAGGTCTCAAAGACTCTAGGAGATAAGACATGTGTTGTTCCATTTACAGGTGATGTAAATTTTTCAGAATCAGAAGTTGTAGACAGATTAATTGAGATATTTGGAGATGTACAAATTATTCCTGGAATTAGCTCCACACAGGTAGCAGCGTCAAAGGCAAGAGTGCCGACAGATAAAAGCAAGGTCATTACCATGCATATTTCTACAAGCATAGAAGAGAAAAAACTTGAACTTCAAAAGGCGCTCATTGATGGGTTTAGTGTAATACTCGTACCAAGACCTTGGCCAAAGGAGCCTTCCAAGCACTTTATGCAATCTGAAATAGCAATATACCTAAGAGAGCATGGTTTTGACACTTCAAAGATAAAGGTGCATGTCTTTGAGTTTCTAACTACTGAAAAAGAGACACACTTTATTGGCAAGGTAAAAGATTTGGAAGGAAAAGAATTCTCTGATCTTTCTGTAATGGTCTTTGATCAGACAAAGCTAGAGTCTTACATTAATTTCAAATAATTTAGTGAAGGCCTGGATTGTGTGATGATGCACCAATTGTATATGATTGTGTTGGAGGCATTGAAATTATCAACCCATTCATCCAGGTATATTGTGGATCATAAAATCTGACGATCCCAGTATCATTTACAACAACTGTGAATGTCTGACCTGGTGCAATTTTACCACTAGCTATTTTTCCATCAGGCTTGAACGGACTTGTTGCGTATTGCTGGGTACTTGTTCCACTAAAAATGGTATGTTCTATAGAATCATTGTTTACCCAAATGATCGGAGTGCCAGGAACTATCTGTATAGTATCTGGTGTATAGTATGTATTGTATTGATTATACGTTTGCTGAGTTGCACTTCCCTTTTGTAGTGATGATCCGGCGTTAATGCTGATTGTAATTGGAGTAATTTGTCCTGTAGTTGCAGATGATGAAATGATAATTCCATTTACCCATGTATATGTAGGATCAAAGAATTGTGTAGTACCAGTATTGGTAAATGTGAATTGATAATGCTGTCCTGGAGCTATATCACCACTGTCAATATTATTATCGGATATGAAATGCGGGCTGACTGGTTTACCAGTAGAACTTTTTCCACCAGTACTATCTGTTGTGGATAACAATTGGCCACTCATTATTCTGTGTGGAACAGAGTCATTGTTAGTCCAGACTACGGTTGTGCCAGGAGTAATTTGTAGAGAAGAGGGTGCAAGGAATTGTCCATTGTTAGGGTTAGATGCTCCTGATATGATATTCATTTGAACTGTTTTTGCCTGTGTAGGTTGTGATAATGGTGCAATAATTCCTACCATGAATTGGTATGTAGGATCAAAGAATGTAATATCACCTGCAGTTTGATTTTGTGGAATATTGTATCGTGCTGCAATTTTTGGATCCAAAAATTGTGATGTATCAAAACTAGTTATTGTATATTGAAATGATTGACCTGGTGCAATAGAACCACTATCAATCTTGCCGTCGGATGTAAAGACTGCAGTTGACTGATCAGTTACAAGTGCTTTTGCAACACCACTCATTATTCTATGTGGAACAGAGTCATTGTTAGTCCAGACTACGGTTGTGCCAGGAGCTACTTGGATATTTGATGGAGAATAGTGTACTTGGTTGTTGATGTCAGAAGCGCCTGATACAATGCTTATACTCACTTTTGTTGAAGATGAGGGTTGCTGAGTTGTAGTGGTTGGTGTCGTAGTTGGTTTTGTTGTTACGGTATTAGCGGATATTATTTTAGCACTATAACTTACTTTCAGAGTTTCAGAACCGGTTATTTTTCCAGATATGCTAAATACGGAGCCGTCTTGGTTTGTATCCACAATTCTTCCAAACAAGTTAAGATGAATTGTGTTTCCGCTTTCATCCTGTGCATCACCTTGTATGACAAAATACTTGCTGTCTCGTAGGATTGAGATCTGCCATATTCCAGAATTAAGATAATGAGCACCAGAGATTGTGACAAGTCCATTATCAAGAGTGGCTTGCATATTACTTCCACTCATGGTTCCTGTTGTAATCTGCAAGGCAATGTTTGAATCAAAAATAGTTTTGTTTCCTGATACATATCCAGAGCCATCAATCAAGTATTTTCCGTTAGATGAAAAATCAGAATAAGCATTAGGCAAATACAGTGCAGTAGCAGTAAATCCTGCAATTACCATTAGAAACAGGAATACGTATTTCACTAGATTACCCAACTCCTTATTGCATATTTAATTACTAGGTATAATTTATCACACAATTAGGCAATTCCCGGTTAATTTTCTTAACAAAGCTATTTTGAACTTATTACACTTGATCCGAATTGTTGGATCATGTAATATTCAATGAATCCACCTGCTAGAAGAAGAGCCAGAACAATTCCTATCTCTATACCAGTGTGACGAAATTCAGTTTTTAGGGACTTTCTTCTTATTATTGCAAGTATCAACAATAGGCTTCTTGACATTCCAATTGAATAGGCTGCAAGTTCCATCAGACCAAAGGGAGACAAGTAAAGCA
>JAJSDS010000078.1 GCA_028580875.1 Nitrosotalea sp. | reverse complement strand
GAAAAATCAATGATGTGGGGTCTTGGTACGGCACAAGATGGAAACATATGGATTACAGACTCACAGCATAACTTGGTCTGGAAGTTTAATCCTGCAGACAAGAGCTATCAAAGATTTGCATTTCCAAAGAGTGACACATCAGAGGGCTCTTTCCCCCAGATGCTATTGATTGATGGTAAGAACGCATACATCAATGACTTTACTGGAAGAAAGATTGGAGCCTTTACAACAGATCATATAGGTCCAGACCTTGGTATTACAAACATTCCATCTCCTGGCAATTACAACTTTACGAGTTCCATGGTCACAGATTCTTCAGGAAAAATATGGTACACAATTTGGATATATCAACAGGGAGGAAACCTTGTAAGTTATGATCAAAAGACTGGCAACTCTACCCAATATCCTTTGCCTCAAGATATTCAAGCACCAAATGGAATAACAATTGATTCATCAGGAAAGTTATGGATAATGGATACTGCAAGTAGTTACTTTTTTGATTTTGATCCAGCAAGTAAGAAATTTACCAAGCATACAACTTCGCCACCACCACTATCCTCATATGGTAACGCATCAGGACTAATCAAGACACCAATATCAAGACCATACTGGGACCATTTTGATGACAGTGGAAGACTATGGTTCAACGAACAAGTAGCAAACAGTTTGGGAGCATATGATCCGTCCTCACATTCTCTTGTAGAATATGTAATTCCATCCAAGAATCCAAACTGGTCAGATTGTGGAGTCGGACAAGATTGTGGTGTATCTCAGCTACTAGACTTTACAGTTGACCACAACAAAGTCTGGTTTACAGAATGGGTTGAAAACAACATAGGAGTCTTGGATCCAAGTGTGGCATTACCAATCAATGTAACCGCATCTGACGCTTCAATCATTGTACACCATGGACAAAATGTAACAGTTTCACTTGGTATCAATCCGCAGGAACAGCTTAGTGCTCCTGTATCAATAATCACAGCAAACACAGTAGGACCACAGACACTTGCAATTACATCACAACAAAAAGCAGTCATAGTTGACAAGCCACAGACTGTCAAGGTTACAATATCTGCAGACAACTTTGCCATGCCAGGAACCTATCAAGTACTGATAGGTGCAAGATATCAGGACGTCACTGTATCAAAATACATCAATGTGACAATAGAGTAAGAAGTGGTTCCTAATCTAGACAAATTGATTGGAATCTCTACTTATTGTACCAAGACAGAAGGTACTGGAGGTAAGATAAAATCAACACCTGAACAATTTTTTGTTTCAGAGATATTAAGAAAGAGTACACATAACAAAATTTCATCTTCAGGAAGTTATACGGTATACAAGCTAAAAAAACAAGGCATTGATACAAATCATGCACTATCAGACATTTTTACAAAATATGGTCTCAGGCTTAAGGCACTTGGTCTAAAGGATGCAAATGCCACAACTGAACAATATGTGTGTGACATGACAACTGGAAGGTCTACTGATACACTGGTTACAAACAGGTATACGCTAGAAAAAATTGGGCTTGTTCAAAAACCCCTTACAAAAAAAGATATGATCGGAAATCATTTCAAAATAAAAATCGAAGATGCAAATTTTTCCAAGGTCTCCCAGTTTACATACCATGAAAAGATTTTGAATTTTTTTGGATATCAAAGGTTTGGAAGTAAAAGACCAGTATCTCACCTAATAGGAAAGGCCATTTTACAAAAAAACTTTGACCATGCGGTAGAGACCTTACTTTCTTTTACCTCAGAATACGATTTACCGCACAATAACAAGATACGGGAAATGCTCAAGGACAAGTCAAACTATTCCAAAGTTTTTGATCAAGTTCCCACACAGATGGACATTGAAAGAATTGTACTAGATCAAATGATAAGCCACGGTGATCCGCTCAAAGCTTTACGTGCAATACCAATACAATTACGGAGATTTTTTGTACAAGCATTCCAGTCATTTGTGTACAATCAGACAATATCAAAAGCATATGAGTTTGGAGAAGATTTGATACAGCCACAACAAGGAGATGTGTGTTTTGACGAGGATGACAACCTTGGAAGATATCAAAATGATCCAAAGCAGAGACTAGCAATTCCTCTTGTTGGATATTCATATTCAAAAAAGAATAGATTTGACAGTTTCATATCTGAGATACTAGTAGAGCAACAAATAACTCCCAAGGAGTTTTTTGTCAAAGAAATGCAAGAAGCAAGTGAGGAGGGAGGGTTCAGGCAAGCTATAATGTCATGTCAGGACTTTACAATAAACGAACCCTATGTAGATTTCACCCTTTCAAGGGGTTCATACGCTACAATACTATTACGAGAAATAATCAAGCCATCAGATCCAGTTGCTGCAGGATTTTAATCAAGACATACCAGAAAGTTTATGCATAAAGAAGCACTAAAGATACCACGAATTACAAAATGCCATGAAATCCATTTTTTCAAAATATTCTTTTGACAAGATCAATTTTACATGAAGTGATTCCATCTTACTGACAAATTACACCCAAGTCTTATTAATTATCAATTTTAGTTTTTGTCATAATTGAAAAATATATCATTACTAGTGATGGGACTTGGTGCAATTCCATTATGTGGTATAGTGTGGGCAACTACAGATCTTGGAACACTTGGTAGTCCAAACGTGACAATATCACCAACCTCTGGGCCGCCAGGAACCAGGATAACAATTACCATATCTGACATTCCAGACATATCAAAAACAAGTTATCCATATCCTGATCTGTACATTTATCTCCCGTTTTCACAACCCTTTGGAACTACTTTGACAAATCATTGCGGCGGCCAAGATTGCTTTCCAATCTACACTCATGACGATTCTCTGAATCACGATGCAGCAAATAGGATCATTACATTTTCATTGCCAAGCACAAACAATTCAAAACCTGTCTTTCTGAATGGCTTTGAGGATTCTGTCTGCGATGTAACAGTAAATGGCAAGGTGTTAGAGAGATTCTCTACATTGTGTAACACAAAAGATGAGCCATCTGGTCTCTATCAGATCAAGCTCGCATGGGTGCTTGAAAGTGATTCTGAACAAAGTTATATCACAAAAACAATTCCATTTTTTGTCACCCCCGGAGTGCCTCCATCACAGAGCCCAGTAGCAGACAATGGCGATACAATCTTGAAACAATATCAGAACGGAACAATCAGTGAGGCTCAGTTTTATGCCAAACTCAAAGCACGCGGATGGACAGACGAGCAGATAAGGCAGGCTCTAGCAGTAATTGGAAAATTACCACATCAAATGGGTGTATCAGGTCCTGACGATAAATTACCACTATACCAGACAAATTCTTCTGTCAATTCTGTAAATATCACATCTGTTACAAACACTACAAAAATAGAGGCCCAATCAGTCATCAAACTTGACAATACAACCCAAATCAATGCAACCAAGATAAAGGTAGAACACGAAAATGCAACATTACCAGTCAAACAAAATGTGTCAACAATAAAACCAATACAAGACAATCCAACTAATCAGATACCGCAGAATAATCCCATGTGGAATGAAATCATAATTGGTTTGTCAGTTGCAGCAGCTGCAATAATGGCAGGTGTCACAATATTTGTAAAAACGTACAGGAGTAAACAAAATGCCAAATAATCTATGCAGAACATGTGGAGGAGATCTTACAAAATGGTCTTCATGTTCTGAGTGCAGAAAGGTCACACAGAAAATTTGTACAACATGCAGCATAAAAACAATAGAAGAGTTTCATTCTCACCATATTCATCTTGAGCCATATCAAATAGTAAACGCAAAAAATCAAGTTGCTACAGTTCAAAGTTATCATGATTCCCCAGACTCAAAAGTTACAAAGAAAAAGAAAAATTACGGAAAAATCACACTTGTCGCTTCTTGCATAATTGCTGGAATCATTATTTTGAGCATCTTTGGCGCAAATCATCCAGAATCTTTTTCTGACCCCAAACCATCTCAAATCAAGACCGCCACCACATCAGAGAGTCCAAACATAATACAAAAAATCATGCAAGATGCTAATCAGGCACCTCAAGCTAAGGCACCACAGATTATCACAGATACCAAGTACACATACAACAATTGTCTTGGCGTTTCAGATGGCACACACTTGACAGTGACTTGTCCTACCACATATGGAAATGTGTACAAGGCAGTAGTACAGATACCAGCAGAATTAATGTCACAATTTGAAAACAACATGTTCAATCTAAGAGGCCTTTCAGTGACAGAGCACGTGGATTCCATATCTATACAGTATGCAAAAAAAATGTATGAGGCCAAGTTTGTTAATAGCTAAATAGAACTCATACTTGAAGAGCTATTAAATAATCAAAATCTCAAATTGATATCATGTTTGACAACATATTTTCCAAGGTTACCAAAGCATCAGAATTTCCGCCAGATTTTGACTGGATAAATACAAAAGAACCACTTTCAATTGAAAAGCTCAAGGGTCATGTCATAGTACTAGATTTTTGGACGTATTGCTGCATAAATTGCATGCATACATTACCAGTACTTGCAGAACTTGAAAAAAAATATGAGGGTCAACCAGTTGTCTTTATAGGAGTTCATTCTGCAAAATTTTTCAACGAACAAGATAGGAAAAACATCGAGCAAGCAGTAGCAAGATATGAAATTTCACATCCGGTAATTGTCGATAAAAAAATGGCAGTTTGGAACAAGTTTGGTGTAACAGGTTGGCCCACAATTGTAATAATAGATCCTAATGGGACCCTAGTGTACAGACAGTCAGGAGAGGGCCAAAAGGACATGATAGAGGATACGATTGATGTTCTTTTAGAAAAACATGCAAAGTCTCACACATTGGCAAGAGAACCAATCAAGATTGTAAAAACTATGCAAAAAAATAGTGCCACATTATCTTTCCCAGGCAAGATATCAATATCAAACAATAGAATTGCAATATCAGATTCAAACCATAACCGAGTCATTGTCACTGATCTCTCTGGTAAGATATTACATACAATTGGAAGTGGTAAGGCAGGACTAGAAGATGGTAATTTTTCAGAGGCATTATTTTTCAGACCCCAAGGAGTAGTATGGAAAGATGATCTCATTTTTGTTGCAGATACTGAAAACCATGCATTACGAAAAATAAACTTCCAGGACAATCAAGTAACTACACTTGTTGGAACAGGCAAGCAGGGCCCATGGAGATCACCAGGTGGCAAGGGAAAAGAGACTGCAATTTCGTCTCCATGGGATGTTGCAATAAAAAATAACTTGGTGTTCATTGCAATGGCAGGCAACCACCAAATATGGACATATGACATCAGTACAGATTTTGCAAGACCTTTTGCAGGAAACGGTCAGGAAGATATTGTAGATGCCAATAGAATGCAGGCACAACTTGCACAACCAAGCGGAATTTTTGCGTACAATGACGTGGTATATTTTACAGACAGTGAGACATCATCAGTTAGAGAGATAGACCTCAAGACAGATCATGTGAGAACCATCGCAGGTCATGGATTATTTACATTCGGACACAAGGATGGAAAAACAAGCGAATCATTATTTCAACATCCACTTGGATTGTGTGCAGTTGAAGACAAGATATTTGTTGCAGATACTTACAATTCTGCCATCAGAGAGATTAATCATGACAATGATTCAGTTGTCACACTAGTTGGAAAACAAGGTACAGATACAATGTGTAGACTGGATGATCCAAGCTGTGATACATTAGGTCTCTATGAGCCAAGCGATGTAGAGTGGTACCAAGACAAGCTGTACATCACAGACACCAATAATCATCTCATACGAATCTATGATCTAAAGACAAATGTGCTAAGTACGCTAGATATACGAATTTAATTTATTCAAAAAAACTTTCTGTCACTATATTATTACGCAAGGCAAATTCCTTTAGTTGTGAAAATTGTATTTTTCCTTTGTGATACTGATCCCATATAAAATCAAGCACTTCAATACTGGACAAATGCTCCCGGTCTATTGCAGGCTTGACTCCAAGTGTTTCAGTACAAAATGTTTGAAGGTCTGCAAACTGAAAGTTATCAAGTAAGATCCTCATTTGGTCAACGGTATCATCTTTTGGTTTTGACCTTCCAAATAATCCCATGGTAAGACTTTTCATAACCGCCATTTAATTCCATGGCCAATATTTATCATGGAAAAAGTTTCAGGGCGCAGATTATGGCCACAATCCAAGAATAGACTAGTCAGATGTATAGAATAAGGATTTAAGCTTGTACCACAATTGGATATATCATGGAAAAAGCATACGTTTTGATCGGTTGTGAGCTTGGTGCCGAAAACGAAATTGTCGGCAAACTAAAGAAAATAGACAAGGTAAAGGATGCAAGAGTCGTATACGGAGATTACGACATTGTAGTAGAAGCTGAAGCCGATACGGAATCTCAGATGGACAATCTGATTACAAAAAAGATTCGTCAACTATCCAAGGTAAGATCTACTATGACCTTGGGAGTCGTAAGCTGATTCCAAGACCTGCAGCCAAGATCAATGCACCGCTGACGGCAATCCATTGTCCGTTTACAATCCATTTCGGATTTGAATACATAAACGATGAAGTAGGCCCGACTATTGAATTTCCCTGCAGATAGAAAATTATTCCAAACATCATTACTAGAACACCAACTGGTACAATCAAAATTCCAACTCTCATGTTTCAGCATACACATGCCCTAAATAAAAGGCAAAATGAGTTGATAAGAAAGGCAAAATCCTTTTGATTTCCTTCTTTAATCCATTATTTTACACAATAACATCAGATTGGACGAGTGGGGAACAGACCTATTTGAGATTAGGAAGAATCGTAGTTCAGTAGATATTGGGATATTTGTAGGAGCCGCCGTACTGGCACTAGTAGTATATCTCGTATTTGGACCAGACATTGACAAGATGACAAAGCAGAGTCCATTGGTAATTGACTTGATGTTTGCACCATCATTTGGCATTGGTTTTCTATATGGATTAAAAATGACTGACAGAGTAATGCAGCCTTCAGAATCACGTAGTCCACTAAAAAGGGCATTTTTCAAAGGATTTTTGTTTTTGTTCATGATGGGTGCAATATTTACTTCAGTCTCTTTTGCACTCCACGGAGGTGCACATCCACCACACAAATCAATTTTTACAGATGGACTCATTCCATGGGCAACAGAATTTGTACAGGCAAATGGAGGTTTGACATTTTTAATAGTATCAAGCATAACAATAATGGCCGCTGCAACAAAGAGAATAGTTGGAATGGAGGGAATATTTAGCAAAATATTCACATTTGTTGGAACGTACATATTTTTCTCTATGCTTGCACTTACCTTCACCCATTCAGATCCATCACATTCCCAAGTTTACCTATATGCATTTTATCAGGCAGGAATTGTTGGCGGAATATTTTATCAGATGAATAAACTTACCACAAGGGCAAACATGTGGGAAGACTACAATAACGGGTTTTAGAATCGAAGTCTTGGTACGAATAATATCATAGCAACTGATAGAACCATTACAAGAAGAGCGACACTTGAAAACTCTGGGAGATATGTCGTTCCAAATACACTTGTATCAGTTGTGCCAGTCTGATTGAATTTTAGCATTATAGTTGAACTGTTAGAACCTGGAATTACAATAGCAGAAACTGGTTTTCCACCCTGAGATACAGTGAGATTTCCACCTATCAAGTTGGTCGGTATCTCAATTTCAGCAATGTTTCCATCATGAGTGCTATTTCC
>JAJSDS010000077.1 GCA_028580875.1 Nitrosotalea sp. | reverse complement strand
GTCATTATGAAATAATGATGGTTGTCATAGATTGTGCGGGAGATACAGAATTGGCATTAGAGTTACAAAATTATCTAAAAAAACATCAGTATGATGCAGGATTAGATGAGTCGTCTGTTATGTTAAATGTTCTGTATACAGAGAAAGTTTTAGAGTCATTTCTTAAGGAAAATGACAAAATGGGATATAGTATACGTAAAATTGATTCTACAACTTTTTTACTATCCAAAGAGGTGCCAATCGAAGATTTTGGTTTTCTGAGATGTGAAATGTGTGGATATGTACTACCAAGCGAAGAAGAATTATCAGTTCACAGACGAGCACATGGAATTCAACTCCTGTGACAGAATTTTGCCCAAGCAACAAATTTGATTTTTAGTCTTTCATTTAAAACAAGAGTGAATTAAAACTAATTTTAGTTCTAATTGATAGAGCCTGAATATGGAACATGTGATTATTCATTACCCATATTATCACATTTGAGATTTTTAAATTAATTTTAATATGATGAACTGCTGATTGATTTCAGATATGGTAATAAATTTCTCAAAAATACTTGTTGCAGTAGACGGCTCCGCATATGCAAAAAAGGCCTTTGAAAAGTCTATTTATTTGGCCCAAAAATGCAATTCAAAAATAGATCTAATTCATGTTGTGGATGATTCTACATATGGTGGAGATAGTGCTACTGCTTTTGAGCTAATTGAAGATCTCAAAGAAAAGGGGACAAACCTATTGAAACAATGTAAAAGTCAAGCCATGAAAAATAATATTGTGATAAAAACATTATTGGAAATAGGAGATCCTGCTCAAGTGATTGTTGAGATATCCAATAAAAATACTTATGATCTAATTATGATGGGAAACAGAGGAATGAGCACTTTTAAAGAATTACTACTAGGTAGTGTTTCCCTAAAAGTAATGGATCATGCTAGATGCCCAGTCATGATTGTAAAATAATGTTTAATTTTAGAGACAAGAACAAAAAAGTCAAGTTGTGTGATATAACAAGTCTAGTTATTCTTCAAAGAGATGAAAACTGATGTGTAATATTTGTCATCAGTATTATGTTTGAAGTTCTAGAGATCCTTTTTATCAAATTATTTGCTTCTATTGTGTAGGTGAAAATGTCCTCTTGAAAATAAGAAAGTCTCTTAAGATGATTATCATGCTTTCTATAATCTGGCTTGCCATTGCCATACCAATACCATTTCTATGGATATATCCGGCGCTGTGGCATTCTGAGGAATACAAAACATGTGTTGTAATAGTTGCTCTACTATCAATTCCGTTGACTATAAGAGGAATAATCTGGATGAAAAAGTCTGATGTTGTAGATCATAAGATTTGAAATTTATAATGTGATTTTTAATAAAAAAATATCTCAGATGAATTGTTGAGTACTAGCAATAACTTGTTTAAGTTCTTGTTTGCAATAAATGGCCTGCTAATTCCATGAGATCTGTAGATGTAGCAATCTTTACTGCAAAGAAGGCTGGTGCAAAACTACATCCTTTAATTTTATTTAAAAAAATGAGTTACTTTTCAATGTGTGATCATTATGATATACTTTGGAACAACTAAGACCTTTGAGCAAGCCACTTTCCAACCTCTGGCCACAATTTTTCGTGAGCAGCGTTGCTTATGCAAAGTCCTACATGTCCAGTCGGAAATTCAATTAATTTTTTATCTGTACTGCCTATTGCATTAATTATAGATGTACTTGCAGATGGAGGCACAAGATCATCTTTGGTACCAACTATGTCAAGAAGTGGTGTTGTAATATTATTCAAGTTTATGATATCATGACCTACTTTCATCTTGTTTTTTATCAAAAGGTTCCTTCTATACACTTGGTCAACTATCTCACGGTAAACTTCTCCCACTATGGGTCTACTGTCATATAACCACGTCTCAATTGCAAAAAACTGGGTAATCTCATCACGACTTCTGGGTTCGCTGAAATACCGTGGATACTTCAACATTGCCTCTACAGGATTGCGAATAAGGAATGCAATGTTGAGTAGCCATCCTGGTATGTTACCAAATACGTTAGTTAGATCATCCGCATTGAGATGAGCAGTCCAATTTTCTATTATTGTCTTTTCCTTGTTAATGTCAACAGGCGTAGCATGTAGAATTAGATTCTTGACATTTTCTTGATGTGCCGAAGTGTAAATGAGTGCAAAAAGTCCTCCCCAACAGTAGCCAAACAGTGATACTTTGTCAGAACCAGTGATTTCTTTGATCTTTTCTACTGCATTTCCTACGTATTCTTCTGCATAAGTCTCAAGTGTCAGGTCTTTGTCAAATGACTTGGGTGTTCCCCAATCTGTTGCATAAATATCAAAGCCTTGTCTTTGGAGATTTTTTATTACGCTGACATTAGGTAAAAGATCCAAAATGTAGTGTCTGTTGATAAGCGAATATACTACAAGAATGGGGGTTTTGTGTTCAGGTGGAGTGTCTGATTTGTAATGAAGTAGATCGAACCTACCCTTTATGTCTACGACATCTGATGGCAACTCTCTGTTGACATTGTCATTCATAGTTGTGTCGCACAAAGTCTTAGAACAATGTATGACATCTGATGGTGTCCTGTTGATATTATCTCTCAGTGGCTCAAGCATTCTGTCTACATACGAGAAAAAATCATAAAAGTTGGCAGCAAATTGACCATATCCAAAAAGTTCACATAGTTTTGCCCAAGAATCAATGTACTCAGTCATACTTGATGCCAATACATCATCATTTAGTTCATTTCGCAGAGTCGTATCAAAAGAAGATCTGATAGTCTTCTCGATATTCTGCGCTGTTCCTTGCCGTGTGCTTAGAAACGTCTCAAACGCCTTTGAACATGCATCTGAAAATGCTGAATTGTATTTTAATGCAAAATCCCATCCCTTTATCACATAATCATAATACGGATTGACCTCTAGCATTTTGTTGGATGCCGCAGACTGAAGTGAAAGTGACAATGATGCTAAAAGTGTCTTCTTGAGTTTTAAACCATATGATGAATCTCACACATAGAAATCTGATTAATCACTTGTTATTGACCCGATTCAATCCATTATGTTCCAATAACCTGTAGATTGGACCTTTCGCAAAGTCAGTTATCAAAAACCATATCAGTGCATATCCCCAGACAAATAACGCATCATGCCACCCTATTGCAGGTACCAAAATTCCTTGAGCGGTAATTATTGTTGCAATCATCTGTGTTGTAACTATTGCCAAAAATAACTTCAATGCAGGTTTTACCGTCCAGAAATGACCGCGAGTTCTTGCAACAAAAAATAACATGTGGCCTGCAACTGACAACTTCAAATAAATTAACGATTGTAATGGCCCTGTTTTCAAATCAAAAACATTCATTCCTATGTATAGGAGTACAAATGTAGAGACTACTCCTATCAGACCAAGACCTGTGGCAATTCCTAAAATTTTTCTCATATTCCATCTCTCTGGACTGGATGAGATCTTTACATTGTCATAAGCTATGGTCATAATTGGTACATCATTTAAGATGGCAAGCAAGACGATCATTAAAGGAGTAATCGGATAAAAGCTGAAAGCAATAATAGACGAAACTAAAAAGAAAAGGACTCGGATGGTTTCACTGATTCTGTATATTGCATAATTATTCATCCGTTGAAATATTCTGCGACTTTCTTGGATTGCATCTATGATGACAGAAATTCCAGGTTGGGTAAGAACAATATGTGCTGCAGATTTTGCAACATCTGTTGCACCAAAGACTGCAATTCCAACATCTGCCTTTTTTAGAGCAGGTGCATCGTTTACCCCATCTCCAGTCATGCCAACTATGTGTCCCTTTGCCTGTAGTGCACCTACTATCTTGTACTTGTGTTCAGGAAAGACTTGGGCAAAACCATCTGCCCGTTCAACAACACTTTGAATCTCCTCGTCTGTCTTGTCAATTATTTGAGAAGCGTCTTGTATGTTTGTGCCAAGATCCAACTCTCTTGCTATCTCTTTTGCAATGTCAATATGGTCACCTGTTATCATTTTGATGTCTATTCCCAAGGTCTTGGCAGTCTTGATGGTATCCTTGGAATCCTCTCTTGGAGGATCATGTAATGAGATAATCCCTACAAACTCCCAGACTCCTTGCAAATTTGTCCTTGCTACTCCAAGGGAACGGTATCCTTTGGATGCAAGTCTTCTTACGTTCTCCTCTACCTTTGGAGATATACCATTCTTGTTTAGCACAAGGGCAAGTATTGACTGAGGCGCACCCTTTGACACCATGAATTTTGCTCCCGAATTATCCTCGATCGTGGCTTCAACCCTTTTTATCACCGGATCAAATGGTTTGAAAGAAATCTGTTTGTAAGACTTGGATTTTTCCAAAATATCCGATGCCTTGGCACTTGTAAGAATTGCATTGTCGATATGATCTGCATCCTCTATCCTCGATGCAAGAGTAGCAAACATCAAAAGATCAGAGTCTGTGAATTTATCAAATACGACAAGCTCGGCAACACTTAGATCATTTTTTGTTAGTGTTCCAGTTTTATCTGCACACAAAATGTCAACGCCCGCCATCTCTTCTATTGCAGTAAGCTTGCTTACTAGAGCCTGTTTTTTTGCAAGAATTGTTGCACCAACAGCCATAGTTACGGACAATACTGCTGGCAGTGCAGCTGGTATTGAAGCAATCATCAACACCAATGCAAATTGTAATGTTTCAAGTAGACTCTCATGTCTAAACATTGCTACCAGAAATACAAGTACAACTAGTCCTACTGCAAGAGCGATAAGATAATCTCCTATTTTTATCAGGGCTTTTTGAAAATGACTTTTAGTTCTAGCTTCTTCAACAAGTTTTGCAGTCTTTCCAAAGAATGTGTTCATACCTGTAGAAACAACAAGTGCACTCATCTCACCTTTTTGTACGATAGAACCAGAATATGCCATATCTGCAACATGTTTTTCAACAGGTAATGATTCTCCAGTTAGAGCAGATTCGTCAGCAAGAAGGTACTCCCCATCAAAGAGTTTGGCGTCTGCAGGAATAATGTCCCCCAGTCGCATCCTTATAACATCTCCTGGAACAAGATATTTCGAGGCAAGTTCAACCCATTTTCCATCACGTAATACTCTTGATCTAATGGCAAGTTTTTGTTTTAGTAGATTTATTGCATTGTCTGCCTTGTGTTCCTGAAAGAATGCAACTGCGCCATTTATTAAAAGCAGAGATATTATTATCCAAAAATCTTCCCAGTGAGAAATAATTGCAGATATAATTGCAGCTATCTCTATCATGAATGGGATTGGACCGTAAAAATAACCAAGAAGCTTTCTAAGAGGGTTTATCTTTTTTTCTTCAATTTCATTGTATCCGTATTTTTCTATCAGATTTTTTGCTTCTTGAGAATTGATTCCGGTTTTTCCGGTTGATAGCGATGAAAAGAGATCTTCTACTGGAGCCTTTTTGATTTCATCGATAGTAAGAGATTTGTTAAAGAGATTTGTCATCCCCATCTATTTTATGACAAACACGGGACATTTGGAATATCTTACCACGTCAGTTGCAACACTTCCAAGTAAAAGTTTCTTGAAACCTGATTTTCCAGTACTGCCTATTATGATGATATCTATATTTTCCTCTTCGGCACGTTTGATGATTGCTCCGGGGACAGAGTAAATCTCTTCTAATGTTTCAGTCTTTATTTCAACTCCCTGTTCTTTGGCCTTTTTACTGATTGTGTTAAACCACTCTTCCGATTCTTTTTTATTTTTTTCGATAAATTGGTTAAATGTTGATTCTGTTATATACATAAGTCCGGCCGCATGGATGTGGATGACGTGAAGAATAATGAGTTTGGCATTGTATTTTTTTGCAAACTCGATACCATACTCTGCAGCTTTCAATGATATTTCAGAGCCGTCTATGGCAACAAGTATCTTCGAGAAAGTCCCTACTTTACTCATGATCTTGTCCTCTTTATTGCATGAAGGTATTTTTGTCGCTCACTTGCTATGTTCATAATATCAGTTTTACTTACGACTCCAAAAAGCTTGCCATCTTTGTCACATACAAAAATCTTTCCAACACGTTTTTGAATCATTTGTATGAGTGCCTTTTCAACTTCCATGTCTCGTTGCATGATTGCAAGATATCCTGTCTGAATCATAATATCTTGAACTCTGACATCATTCCTTTGATTTTCTGAAATGTTTAGTATGTCCTTCAGGGTGATCATTCCCAGTAGGTGATCTTGTTCATCAATTACTGGCAATTCGCTTTTCATGCTTGTCATAAAAAAGTTCTTGAGAGCAAAATCTATCGATACATCACGTTTAACAGATATTATTTTCGTGTTCATGATCTTTTCAACAATTATTCCTCTTAATGCAGATGTTAACTCAAATTGCGACATGTATGACTGGGCACCATTGTGCAAAAACCAACCTATCAATAATATCCACAACCCGCCAACAAAATCTCCTCTGATAAGTACCATCAACCCAAATCCAATAAACATGTATGATATCAGTATGCCAATTGTTGTTGCAATCTTTGTTGCATCATGATAATCCTTTTTCCATCTTACAAGTCCTGCTCGCAAAACTCTGCCTCCATCAAGAGGAAATGCTGGAACTAGGTTGAATGCACCCAACATCACATTGGCAATTGCACTATAGAAAAAAATCCCTTTGATCTGCACAAGAAATGAAATAGCATTAGCAGAACTCGGGCTATTTGAAATCAGCCAACTGGAGAGGGCAAATATTGCTCCCAATCCAAGGCTGGCAAGCGGACCTGCAATTGACATCTTGAACTCTTGATGAAAATCCGTGGGTTCCTTTGCAATGTCTGAGACTCCACCGAAAATAAATAATGTGATACTTTTTACAGGAATGTTGTACCTTCTTGCAACCATCGAATGTGCCAACTCGTGTAACAAAACTGAGAAAAATAAAATTCCAGTCCCCATTGAACCCATAAACCAGTAATTTACAGATGTAAGACCTTTGACATAATCTGGCATAAAATATGTGGAGAGAGTCCAATCAATTAGAAAAAAAGTGATAATCAACGTGAAATGTAAACGAATGCTAATTCCCTTAATGTGACCTATTTGAAGAGACACAATATCACCATCATCATCTTGCTATTGCTATATCCGTAATCCTTTAAGTTTGTCCACATAATTATCACAAATGATAATTTCACAATGCAACTAAAAATAAGTTAATTGATAATTTTTGTGATGTAAATGAATGATTCTATAAACAATGTAAAAACTTCCAGAATGATCATCTTTGGGTCTTGGCTTGGATGGGCACTTGACGGATACGATCTTGTCCTCATGTTGTTTGTCATATCATCTGTAAGCCAATTGTTCTTCCCAGCTGAAGATCTGAAACTTAGCTTGCTTGCCACTTTTGCAACTTATGCAATCACTCTTGTAGTAAGACCTCTTGGTGGTGCACTCTTTGGAATCATTGGAGATAAAGTTGGAAGAAAGCGAGCAATGATAATTACAATCATAGGATTTTCTATTGCCACATTTTCAACAGGTCTTCTTCCAACATGGCAAGCTATTGGCATAGTCGCTCCAATGCTTTTGATCATTTTGAGATTTTCACAGGGACTTTTTGCAGGTGGTGAATGGGGTAGCGGGGCGGTAATATCCATGGAATCCGTTCCAAGATCATCACGAGGCATTGTATCTGGTTTTATACAGAGTGGTTTTCCTTTTGGATTTCTAATTGCATCAATGACTTATTGGGTTGTATCTAATTTATACCAAA
>JAJSDS010000076.1:2707-7990 GCA_028580875.1 Nitrosotalea sp. | reverse complement strand
CGTAACCTACACAGACTTGAACGATGCTTCTGGTCATACACAGACTGTCACAGACTCTTCAACATTTGACTTAAGAAACGGTGTACTACAATCAGACAAGTCCGTATACATCATCGGTTCAGATATGATTTTGACTCTAGTCGAACCAGATCTTAACCTTGATTCACAGACTGCTGAAACCATCCCACTAGATGTCGTCGAATGGGACTCACATGCCTTCAAGGGCACTATGGGTAACCTCGGTGGCCAATCATCAGCATTTGATGCAAAGCCAGGTACATTTGTGGAGACAGGTAAAGACACAGGTATCTTCCAATCAGTAATTAAAGTTCCAAAATCATTGAACAATAACTTACTTGAGAGAGGAGAACAGATCCACTTAGAATACACTGACTGGGGTCCAGCAGGCTCTAAAGTAGTAGGTGCAAACAACCAAGATATACAGTTGACCATCTACACATCAAACTTTGGCGCAACAGTTGAACTCGATCAGAAAGTATACACATGGACTGACCGTGTCTACATTACCGTAGTCGCACCAGATCACAACTTTGATCCAAACCTTATCGATATCATTGGTGACAACGACGAAAACAAAGTAAGCGTTTCAACCAGAGGTAACAGCATCTCCAACTACAAGTTGGTAGAGACTGGAGTCGATACAGGTATCTTCACAGGTTACGTTATCTTAACTGGTAACGTCAACGTCAAAGGCACCTCTGGTGTCGATGGCGCAGGCTTGAACCCAACAGGTGCAGGTCCATCAGGAACAGGTCCAACAGACGGATTCCTACCAAGTGAAGAACAGGACGGTGTATCAGTATCGTTTGAATTCACAAGAGATCAAACAGTTACTGGTTCAGCACTCATCCGATGGAACATTGGTGAAATCAAGTGGCTTGAAGCATCCTATCCAGCAAATGGACAGGGAGTATTGCAGATAGTTGACCCAGACATGAACCTTAATCCAAAGGCAGTCGACAAGTTCGACACCAACGTATGGTCTGACTCTGATTCTGGTGGTATCAAACTCACCATGACAGAGACTGGCGAAGCAACAGGTATCTTCCAAGGTACAGTGTACTTTACCACAAACTTCCAGTCATCTGGTAACAGACTCCACGTTGCTGAAGGCGATACAGTTACAGGCGAATACAAGGATAGAACCTTGCCACCGCCATACACACCATCTGATCAATTGAGATTGACCTCGACAACATTCATTGGTACAGTTGTGCCACCGCTTGAAAGAGCACCGGCATCAAACCCAAGAATCGTTGATTCGTTTGGCAATGCAATTACTGGCGCAGTAAAATCAGGACAGCAGATACAAGTTACTGCTGACTTGACAAACGGTCAGGACAGAGATCAGCCATTTGCATACTTGGTACAAATACAAGATGCTAACGGTGTTACAGTATCACTCTCTTGGATCACTGGTACATTGACTGCAGGTCAATCGTTAAATCCGGCACAATCTTGGACTCCTCAATCCTCAGGCACATACACTGCTCAAATCTTTGTATGGCAGAGCATTGACAATCCAAACGCATTGTCACCGCCTTTAACAACTACAATAAACGTAGCATAGACTAGTCGAAACCAAAACTAACTTTCCCTCTTTTTCCTTTTTATCTTAAAACTCCTAACGGTAGTTATAGAATCATTCTAAAAATCTAGATTCAAAGACTCATAAATTTTTTAAAAAATATGATGTACATGTAGATTACATCTTCTATATCCAATCAAGACAAATAATTTTACTCAAGTTATTCTTTGCGAGTTATTTTTCAAATGTCTTTTCTGTTGTATGGTATAATCATTGCAGACCTTTTCATTTTTTCATCAAGTGTATATGCAGTACAATCAGACAGCACTACATCAATTTCAATTACAAATAATTTCATAGAGATAAACTCTACAACAGAAGGGACCATGCACTCCTTGCATATTCCAAGGGCATCTCTTCTATTTGATATCATAGGGTACACTGATCAAAATGGAAACTTGCAATCGCTTTCCATACGGCGAAGGACTGGTTTGCAAAACGTCTATAATGATCTTGAGATTGCCAAAGGGACACATGATGCAGTGTTTATCTATCCAAGTTTTACGCAAGCAGCATACGAAAAGGGAGGATTCTATGATTTTTACCGCAAAGACTGTGATTCTAGATGCCTTACCGTGCCAATACCAACCAGAGTAAATGGATTCCAGTCTTCCTCAATCTTTGGTGCATGGGCTTTAAAACTACTCAATTATTCACATGTAAAAGATGAAGACATTGACAGGAACCCAGACATACTAAAACAGTACAAGCGAGTAATTGTACTACACAATGAGTATGTTACAAAAAAAGAATTTGATGCAATAACAAGCCATCCCGATGTAGTATTTTTGTATCCTAATGCACTCTATGCTGAAGTAAAAACAAACTATACTAATAATACAATAACACTTGTCCACGGACACGGTTACCCAGATTCTATAATAAAAAACGGATTTGACTGGAAATATGACAATTCAAAATATGAATATGACGTGGATTGTAACAACTGGCACTTTTACAAGTCAGGAAATTATTCCATGCTAAACTGCTATCCAGAGTTTGCTATACTCAATACTAAACAGATGATACACATGTTACAGGACAAAAATCCTACATATTTATTAGATGATCTAAATGGCTGGTCAAAATCTCCTGATAATCAAGATACGATTGTAAAGTTGCTAAGTGACTATGGTATCCAAGGTACCCATGTACCACACTGGGTTGTTCGCATCTGTTCAGCTCTGTACATCTCTGGTGAAATTTCACAGGATGATTTTTCTAACATGTTAAATCATCTACACCAGAAAAATTTGCTTGCCTGATCCCAAAACGCATTTAAAACAAGAGCTGATCTTACAAGAAATTTTTTCCAAAATTGATCCCTCCCTCGATCGCTGGCAATCTACAAAACGCTTAAATAGAAAATTAAATCCACGTCAAATCAGCAAATGAAACGAATCATTGCTGTTTCAATTATTGCATTAATTGCACTAGCGCTTGTTCCTCAAGTACACTTTGCACACGCCCAAGAAAAGTCTGCAAAGCAATACATCAACCTGAGGGCTGAGGTGTGGAACGAGTTCTTTAGGATGACAACTGCTGCCTTTACAGTTGGTGCAGTGGTATCAGGTACCATGATCTGGCTTGTCTGGAGATTCCGTGAATCCCATCCAAAGAACCAGACTCCTACCAGATGGGAGAAACTAGACGACCCAACTACTGGAACCTATGAGAAGGAGGGCCATTAGAGATGGGTCATGATACAGCAGAATGGGTATTTGTCGGTATAGTTATTGCAATTCTAGTATACGTAGGTGTTGATTCTTGGATAGTCCAAAAAGAAGTTGAAGAAGTTCCAGCAGATGCTGAAACAATCAAGGTAACAGGTCAGCAGTGGTTCTGGAGCTTTGAGCATGCAGATGGAACAAAGGAGGTAAGCACACTTCACCTAAAGAAAGGGCACGCGTATAATTTTGAGATTTATTCAAAAGATGTAATGCATTCTTTTAATATTCCTGACTGGGTGGTCTTTGAAGATGCAGTACCAGGTCATGTTAACCATGCATGGTTTGCACCAGATCAAGCAGGTGAATATCCAATCCAGTGTAGAGAATATTGTGGTTTGTTGCATTACAACATGAGGGGCTCGCTAGTAGTGGAGGACACACCTTGACAATTATCAAAAACGTTTTATGTGCAAAATTTCCAAGTAAAATGGAGGAAATGACATGGTACTAGAACTAAAGAAGCCTCGTCCAGTCTGGCAAATAATGTTCTCAACACATCACACTGATGTAGGCTTACTGTATACAATCACAGGCCTTGCATTCTTGTTTATGGCAGGAGTCTTGGCAATGATGATAAGAACACACTTGTTCTTCCCAGGCCAAGGATTTCTAATCTCTGATTCTGTGACCTTTAACAGAATATTCACAGTTCACGGTCTTACAATGTTATTCCTGTTTGCACTTCCAGTAGCTAACGGAGTTGGTAACTATCTGGTACCATTGATGGTCAGATACAAAGACATGGCATATCCAAAACTGAATGCAATTGCATTTTGGATGAATCCAATTGGTGGTGCATTGCTATGGCTTGGATTCTCAGATACATCGTGGGTGTCATATGCACCATATTCAGTTATCAGAGCACCAGGACCTGCAGCAGACATGATGATATTTGGCCTCAAGATTCTAGGTATCTCGTCTATATTATCTTCGATTAACTTTATCGTTACAATTCTCAAATGCAAGCACCCAGACTTGCCATTGCGCAAAGTTCCACTCTTTGCATGGTCCATGATGACTGTATCTTTGATGACACTTGTTGCAATGCCATCTTATGCAGCAGCACTTATCATGTTGCTTACAGACAGACTTGGAGTTTCAGGATTCTTCAACCCAACAGCTGGAGGAGATCCAATTGCATACCTGCACCTGTTCTGGTTTACATTCCATCCGGAGGTATACATCTTCTTGTTGCCGTCCATCGGAATGATGTATGAAATTATTCCAAGGTTCTCAAGAAAGCCCTTGTTCAGCCAAGGCAGTGGTGTCTTTGCATTTGTAATGCTTGGCATGATTGGATTTGCATCATGGGGTCATCACATGTATTCAACAGGTATGGACTTTACAACCAAAGTCGTCTTTATGATTGGAACGTTAGCTGCAGTACCAGCGTCTGGTATGCACGTATTTAATTTCCTTGCAACAATGTGGGGAGGCAGAATCAGGTTTGCCGCACCAATGAAGTTTGCAGTGGGTGGAATTGCATTATTCTTCTCTGCAGGCGCAGGTGGTGTGCTCAACTCTGCAATGCCGCTTGACTTTATCAGCCATGGAACTTATTGGGTCGTAGGACACATGCACTTGTTCCTTACAGGTACAATTGCATTTGGCTTTGTCGGTATGGTATACTACATGTTCCCACTAATTACTGGAAGAATGTACAGCGAAAAACTCGCAAACATCCACTTTATTGGAATGTTGTGGGGATCTGTACAAGTATTCTATACTCAGCACTTGCTTGGTCTTGAGGGAATGCCAAGAAGAATTTATGATTATCCAGCAGAATACACATCATGGACACAGCTTAACCAGATTGCAACAATAGGTGCTTGGATTCTGGGAGCAAGCTTTGTCGCATTCTTGATTAACTTGATCTACTACTCAGCAAAGGGCAAGGAAGCCAACATGGACGACCCATTCGGTCTTGGTGGCAAGTATTACTAT
>JAJSDS010000076.1:0-2613 GCA_028580875.1 Nitrosotalea sp. | reverse complement strand
TGATCAACTTGATCTACTACTCAGCAAAGGGCAAGGAAGCCAACATGGACGACCCATTCGGTCTTGGTGGCAAGTATTACTACCCGCACCAAGCCAAGAATCCACACCACGTAGGATATTGATATGAGTCACGCAGAACACGAGGAACCAATACTTCGAACAAGCCCTGCTAGATTAGGCAAGATGCTTGCAATCCTATTGGGAATAATGGTAGTTGGCGGTGCAATCTTTTTCTTAAATTATGATTACTGGAATTCCTATCTTCCAACAGCAGGAAAAATTCAGGAAGGATTGGGTTCACACGCTGCACCGGTGGCAGGAACTGTTACTGCAACAGGTCAGGTTGTAGATGTAAACTTGGCATTTATGGAATCGCCAGATTTCAAAGTATATGCCTTTAATGCCTTGTCCGGTACTGATAAAAATCCTGATGTACATGCTCATGTAGGTGACAAGATTGTATTTCATGTTGCAAATAAAGGAAAATCATTTCATGCATTTGCAGTAACTGATTCACCCACTGGACCAGGTCCAGCTATTGATGGAACTACGGTTGGAACAGCTGACGAGCCTATGAAACCAGGGTCATCTGGTGATGCAACATTTGTCCCATCCAAGGCTGGTACATACTATTACATTTGTGCAGTTCCAGGACATAGAGAACTTGGCATGGAAGGTAAAATAGAAGTTACCGAAGGTGCTGGTGGAAGTGCCGCAGCTTCTGGTGCTACGGTTGCTGCAACTGGAAACAAGGTAGAATTTTCCGTAACATTTGTCATGAGTGCTGATTTCAAACAATATGCATTCAATGCATTACCTGGTCAACCAGGTTCTAATCCTGATATCAAGGTCAAGTCAGGTGATACCGTTACAATCCATGTCAAAAATGACAGCAAGTCATTCCATGCATTTGGAGTTGTTACAGATCCGACTGACCCATCTAGTATCGTATGGAATTCAGCATTTGGAACACCTGATAATCCTATGAAGCCAGGCAAAAGCGGTGATGTCACATTTGTAGCAGGCGCACCAGGAACATACCATTACATATGTACGGTTCCTGGACATGCAGCACTTGGAATGGATGCTAAATTCATAGTGCAATAGTAATGTATTTCAAATATCTGGCGCTTGCCTCTCTTGTAATCTTGTATTCTCTAATGTTCATTGGAGGATATCTCCAGGCAAGTGGACAGGGATTGACATGCCCTAAATGGCCACTCTGTCCCAGTGGCATATTGCCTTCTCCAGAATTTCTAACCGAATGGATACACAGATTCATTGCAGCAACAACAGGAGCCTTGATAGTTGCAACTGCTGTGGGTGCATGGAGGACAAGGGGATCTCACAAAAAAATCAAGATAACTGCTACTCTTGCAGGAATATTTGCAGTATCACAGATAGGTCTTGGAGCTATTGTAATTGATACAAAACTTCATGCTGTTATAGTTGCAATACACAATGGTGTTGGAATTTTATTATTTGCAATGACATTGCTTACTGTACTGTTTGCATTTAGGATTGCACGCGGACAAAAAATTGAGACTAGTGCTTAGGCTTTACTTTTTTTCTTGTCAACAATGCCCATGCTACTATTGCAACAAATCCAATGCCGCCTGATGATATGATGTATGGAAAGATGTTGCCAAATACGTTGAGAACTGTAATGTTGTACACATATGTCAGAGTTGAACCGTTTGGACCTACATCATACAAGTCAACATAGACTATGTGATTTCCTGTTTCATGAAAAGTATATTCTGTTGACCATTCTCCTTTGCTAAAACTCTGAACTGGAATGGTTCCAACAAGTTGATCGTTATAATAAATCCTGACTCCCATCCTAAATTGACTCACTTCACTAATCTGCGTGTTAAATGAATTCAAGATGTTTGATGCTGATTGGTGGTTTAGCACTCGAAAGCTCAACTTGAATGGATGATTGGCCTCTGGTATTTCTGGATCGGTTGCAATCTGAACCTCATAGTTTCCTATTGTTTGATCATCTGAGTTTAGGTTGTTATGAGCACTTGCATAATTTACTGTTGGAAATAACATCAATAAAACAAGGGGAAGAAGAACTAGAAAACGAATCTTGGCCAACGCTGTATATGTAGTGTCATTTCTTTAATATACTGTTACGACACTCGATCTATGAAAATTAACAAAAGCTTTAAATCAAGTTCTAAGAAAATTGCCAATGATGACCACTGTTAGTAAAACAATTGACATCAAAGAAAAAACCATGAATGTTTTCACATACTTTGCAAGACCTGAACACATCTCTGACCAATTCGAAGAGAGAGTGGGAATGACAGTAGTTCCTATGGATGTAAAGGCCGGAATGGGAGTAGGTACAACATTTAGAGTAATTGGTGACTTTGATGGCAAGAGACTAGAGTGGGACTGTGAGACAACCGAATTCATTCCAGAAAGAAAGGTTGCTGCTAAAATGATCAAGGGTCCATTTAAAAAATGGGAAATTGCAGTAGATTTTGAATCACTTGGCGAAAAAGAAACCCGAGTTACCATGACAGTAAACTATGATATGCCATTTGGTCCACTTGGCGCAATTATGGACAAGGCAAAGTTTGCCAAAATAGCAGAAAAAGG
>JAJSDS010000075.1 GCA_028580875.1 Nitrosotalea sp. | reverse complement strand
TTTGTCGTAAAAGAATTTTTCAAAATTGTAAAAGAGAATTATTTTTTGGATATTGAACATGACACCACAATACCGGTTGGCTATGGTCTTGGTTCAAGCGGTGCTGTTGCACTGAGTCTTGCATTTGCATTAAACAAGGCACTTGGGACAAATCTATCTCGTACCAAAATAGGACAGATTGCCCACAATGCAGAGATTCACTGCAAGACTGGGCTTGGAACCGTACTGTCATCATATCACGGAGGATTTGAGATAAGGACAAAGCATGGTGCTCCAGGAATTGGCAGCCTACAAAAGATCCACACAGATTATACTGCAATTGTAATTTGCTTTTCACCAATATCAACAAAGCAGTTCATCAAGACTGAACTGTCAAAGATAAATGGTCTTGGAGGAAAGATGGTTACAAAATTACTAAAGTCAAGGGACCAGATGGAATTTTTGGACATGTCACTTGAGTTTGCAAAATATGTTCATGTTATCACAAAACAGATGCAGCAAGTAATTGATGACCTGTCCCAGAATGGATTCAAGTCAGGTGTTGCAATGTTTGGAGAGACTGTATTTACACTTGTACCAAAGACAAAGGAGCTTGAAGTTATGCAAATTTTAAAAAAATATGATGGCATGATAATTAAAACAGAGATAGACAAGAGTGGAGCTAGGGTCTCCTAGTGTTGATTCCAAAGACACATCCAAGAGCCACATCTCTTTACATCCGGGAAAAACTTGTCCAGGGATTCAAGAGTGGTTTGGTTGTAGAAGAAGGGCTATTGGCACATGGTAGGGGTGAGATGTTTGACTATCTCATAGGGGAAAAGACTACCAAGACCTCTCATAAGGCAATAAAGGCGGCTGCAAGGGCACTTCTTGCGGCTAAATTGCCTGTAATATCAGTAAATGGTAACTTTGCAGCCCTTTGCGCAAAAGAGATCATAGAGCTCTCAAAGGTGACAGGTGCAAAAATTGAGGTAAACTTGTTTTATGCAAGCGAAAAGCGGAAAAAAGCCATATCGCAGGTTTTAAAGAAAAATGGTGCAAAAGAAGTATTAGGACTTGACCCCAAGTTCTCAAAAAAAATTCCAAAGCTTGACAGTGCAAGAAGGGTTGTGGATAAGCGAGGAATATTTTCTGCAGACGTTGTACTGGTTCCACTAGAAGATGGAGACAGGACAATTGCGCTCAAAAAATTTGGAAAAGATGTCATAACATTTGATTTGAATCCCATGTCACGCACTGCCCAGACTGCAGATATTACAATTGTAGACAACGTAACTCGAGGAATGAAGACACTGATTGATGTTTGTAAAAAATTATCAAAAGAAGACATGGACAAGAAATCAAAATTTGACAACAAAAAGAACCTGAAAAAATCTATCCTAATCATAAGAAAAAACCTGAGGAGAATGGCAAATGCCTAAGTCTGTCAGAGACATCTTATCAATGAAAAATTCTAAAAAAATTACTGTAATCACAGCATATGACTATACCACATCACAGCTTTGCGACAAGGCTGGAGTTGACATGATGCTTGTCGGAGACAGTGCAGGGATGGTCATGCTAGGATACGACAATACAATACCGGTTACAATGGACCAGATGTGCCTTTTTACAGAAGCAGTTGCAAGGGGGCGACAAAATGCACTAGTTGTTGCAGACATGCCATTCATGTCATATCAATCAAGCAAGTCTCAGGCAATTGAAAATGCCGGCAGATTGATCAAAGCAGGTGCAGACGCGGTAAAACTGGAAGGCGGAGTTGAGATCAAAGATACCATCCATGCCATTGTAGAAATTGGGATACCTGTGATGGGACACATTGGGTTCCAGCCCCAGACTACTACGCTGCAGGAAGGCTACAAGGTCCAGGCAAAGACAAAAGATGCTGCAATAAAATTAATTGATTCTGCCAAGGCCCTCGAGGAGGCAGGCGTGTTTTGCATAACACTTGAGATGGTAACAAAAGAGGTCTCAAAGATTATCTCAGGTTCCATCAAGGTACCAACAATTGGCATAGGCTCAGGTCCTGACTGTGATGGACAGGTGCTTGTGGTCCATGACATGTTGGGCTTGTATGAGAAAATAAAACCCAAGTTTGCAAAAAGATATCTTGAATTATCTTCTGACATTGTTCACGCTATCGAATCTTACAAGAGCGATGTAACATCAGGCAAGTTTCCTGGTGCAGAACACTCTTTTTCAATTGACAAAATAGAACTTGATAGGTTGAAAAAAGAAATTGGTTGAAAAACATCCTTCTTTAGACATAGTTAGCTCTGACGGTACAGAGCTTGCAGGAAAGAAAATTATTTTATGCATATCAGGAAGTGTTGCTGCATACAAAGCAATTGAGCTTGCAAGATTGTTTATGCGACATGGTGCAGATGTCACCTGCGTTGCAAGCAAGGCTGCAACTGATTTGATCCAGCCAAGCTACTTCAAGTGGGCAACAGGAAACCAGGTCATTACAAAATTGACTGGAGACCTGGAGCATATCAAGGTTGCAGACTATAAACAATCAGACTGTATTGTGGTGTATCCGTGCACTGCAAATACACTTGGTAAACTTGCAAATGGTATTGATGATACGCCAATCTCTACGGTACTCAGTGTTGGACTAGGCTCCAAGATTCCTATTGTCATAGCACTTGCAATGCACAAGGCAATGTATGAAAACCCTGCAGTTGTAAAAAATATTGAATTTTTGAAAAATAAGGTTGATTTTATTTCTCCAAGCTTTGTAGAAGGAAAAGCAAAAGCTGCAGAACCTGAAGAGATACTTGATTATACACTACAAAAGTTTGGCTCGTCACCTATCCTCAAGGGAAAGAAAGTTCTCATCACCGCAGGCCCCACCATAGAATACATTGACCCTGTGAGGGTGATTACAAATCAGAGTACAGGCAAGACTGGTGTTTTGCTTGCGTCAGAATTTGTCTCAGCCGGTGCCAAAGTCACCTTGATTTACGGTCCTGGAACAGAGACTCCTCCAAAAGGTGCCAAGATAATACGAGTTGAGACCAGTGGACAAATGAGTGACGCACTAAAAAAAGAGATGAGGCAAAAGGTTGACATTGTAATCCTTGCCGCAGCAGCTTCTGACTATACTCCAGAGAAGCCAAAAAGAACAAAACTTGACAGTGACCTTCTTAGAATTTCGTTGAAGCTAACAAGGGTACCCAAGATGATAAACGATGTCAAAAAACTCCAAAGGGATACGTTTCTTGTTGGGTTCAAGGCAGAAGCAAACGTATCCAAGAAAGAATTGATAAGAAAGGCAAGGGAAAAATTGGTACAATCAGATTGCGATCTTGTCATTGCAAATGACATTGGCACAAAACGATACAAGAAAAATCCTAGTTACAATAGTGTGATAGCTGTAAACTCGAAAACTTTTACTGAATCTGGATGGAAAAGCAAGGGAAAAGTTGTAAAGTTTATCAAGACTCAGATAGAAAATAATTTTTCTAGATTATAACAAGTTCTTTTGTAAACTTGTGCATGACCTCGACTTTGTTTCCAACAATTACAGAGTCTTCAATTCTTACACCAAACTTTCTTGGAATGTATATTCCAGGCTCTACTGTTACTGCCATGTTTTTGGATAAAATTGCCGTGCTTGATGGACCAAGGTTTGGCAATTCATGCACTTCAAGTCCAATTCCATGACCTGTTGAATGGATGAAATATTTTCCATACTGTTTTTTTTCAATTAATTTTCTGCAAGCATCATCTACAGATTTACAAGATACGTTTGGTTTTACAGCTTTGAGTCCTGCCTCTTGTGATTGTCGCACAATTTCATAGACTTTTTTTGCTTCTGCAGATACTGAACCAAGACCAAATGTTCTTGTTGTATCAGAAACATATCCCTTGTATCGTAAAGTAAGATCAACTACAACCATGTCTCCATTTTTGAATTTTCTGTCAGTTACCTGTGCATGAGGCAGTGAACCATTTGGACCACCTGCAATTATCAAGGGGTTTAGCGTTGACTTGTATCCAGTTGCAAACATGCCTCGCTCCATTGCATACTGCATCAAAATAGTCTGAAGCTGGGCCTCAGACTGGCCTATCATCATTTCATCAACACACATCTCATACATCTCATCTAGTATCGAAGATGCCTTTTTGAGTATGACAATTTCTTGGGCATCTTTTACTTGCCTTGCGCGATAAAATGGATCAGTTGAAGACTTGACTTCAGGCAGAGACTTTTTCATGCTTGATACAATATTGTAACTGTCACTGTCGGTACACACTTTTTTTCCGTTGAGCATCTTGACTACAGTGGCAAGGGAGCCCTTTCCACGCTCAGATTTTACCACATCACAGCCAGTAGACTCGTCTTTTGCACGACCCATCTCAAGTTCTGGGGAAACAATTGTGCATCCACTTTTGTCCAATATTCCGATTGCCTCGCCCCAAAATCCAGTCATGTAAAATAGATTTTCAGGCTCAAAGGCAACAAGTGCATCACATTTTATATCATTACAATATTTGAGAAGATTTTTTCTGCGTTGATTCAATACTACAATTCTAACCCTTTGCTATTTTATATTTGCTGGAAGGTTTAGATATTGGAAAATGACCCTCTGGTTTTGTGGAAGAGAAAAAGAAAGTTGTAGCGTTATTGTCAGGCGGTCTTGATAGCAGACTAGCTGTAAAGATGATGCAAAACCAAGGGTTTGATGTAACTGCTGTTGCAATCAAGACTCCGTTTTGTGATTTTGATTGTGGTAGAGGTTGTGGATTTGAAATAAGAGAGACTGCAGACTCGCTAGGTGTTGATCTAAAAACAGTATACCTTGGTGATGATTACATTGAGATGCTAAAACATCCAAAGCATGGTTATGGATCTGGAATGAATCCATGCATTGATTGTAGAGCAATGATGTTCAAGGCTGGAAAAAAAGTGATGGACGACATTGGTGCAGAATTTATCATATCAGGCGAAGTTCTTGGCCAAAGGCCAATGAGTCAGTTTGCTCCAGCTCTGAAAACAATAGAAAAAGAATCTGGATTGGAAGGAATCATTGTAAGACCGCTTTCTGCTGCATTGTTGCCACCAACAAAGCCAGAGATGGATGGGATAATCAAAAGAGAAAATCTTGGAATGATCAGGGGACGTTCCAGAAAAGAACAGCTAAAGATGGCACAAGAATTTGGTTTTGACAATCCACCAAATGCTGGTGGCGGTTGCTTGCTTACTGATCCTGCATTTTCTGTAAGAGCAAAAGATCTTTTCTCTCACACTGAGACACCAAACACAAACGATATTGATCTTCTAAAGATTGGAAGACATTTCAGATTTGATGAAAAAACAAAATTCATTGTTGGAAGACACAAGGATGAAAATGAAATGCTAAAGGCACTTGCATTGCCTGGTGATGTTTTGTTTGATGCAAAAGATCATGTCGGTCCAATCTCTTTGTTGCGAGGAGAAGATTCTGAGAAAAATTTGAAATTAGCTGCAGCTATCGCACTACGATATTCTGATGCACCAAAGGAAAAACAGGGAATAGTCTTGACAGAAAAAGATGGCACAAGATCAGAGATTGCCACCGGTTCAATTCCAGAATCAGAATACCTCCAGTATAGGATTTAGTCATACAACCTAATCTGTGAATTGCATTTGACTGCAAAGACTTTTTGAGGGAGTTGATCGCTTACAGAGTATGCAGCAGCAAAAGGCTCCCACTTACCTCAAGGCAATAACTTTGAGGGATTATAGTGATGTACACAGTGTAAAGGAGGATATCAAAAAGGGAATGATTCTAGTTCTCAGGGTAACCCCACTTGCACAAAAAAATGTGGATGAGTTAAGAAAGGCAGTTGAAGAAATTTACAACATTGCAAAAAATGCAGATGCTGACATTGCAAGACTTGGCGAAGAAAGAATCATTGTTACTCCATCGGGAGTAAAGATTTGGAGAGCCGAGTACGATCTAAAGTAATCTGATTCCTTCTTGTACTTGTGGACAGGTTGTTGCAATTCTAAACATCCTGTGTACTGAGCTTGCCAAGTTTTCACACTTGCGTCGCTCACCGTGATTTACAATCACTCTTCGAAGTTTTGGTCTGAGTCTGTGGATATATGACATCAATTGGTTGTAATCACTGTGTCCACTGAATCCATCGAGTTTTTCAGTTGAGCAGTTTATGTTGATGACTTCGATCTTTCCATCTTTTCCTACAACAGAGACTTGTCTTGAACCATCAAGGACTCTTCTGCCCAAGGTTCCGTTTACCTGATATGATACAAACAAGATCTTGTTTTTCTGAACTGGTGCAATGTTCTTGAAATATTCCAGTACTGGTCCACCCTCTAGCATACCAGATGTTGCCATGATAATTGATGGACCTTCGCGCAATGGCTCTTCTCTTGCATCAGAGTGTTCTATATTTGTGAAATATTCAGAATCAAATGGATTGTCATCTGTCTCAAGGATCTTTTGTCTGAGTTCTCGTGCAAGATACTCTGGATATGATTCGTGGATAGCAGTTGCCTCTGAGATCATTCCCTCTGTAAATACTGGTGCTTCCATAAGTTGTCCTTGTTTCATGTATTGATCGATTACCATCATGAGTTCCTGTGCACGACCCACTGCTGGAATTGGAATGAGCACCTTTCCGCCGTTTCGTAGTGTCTCGTTTACTGATTTGATAAACATAGATTCTACTTCTTCTCTTGATGACTGGATGTCTTCTTTTGCACCATAAGTGCTCTCAATTAGCAGTGTCTCAACCCTTGGGAAATTCCAGGATGCGCTCTCAAAGAGCATAGATTTTCCATACTTTAGATCGCCTGTATAGACAAAGTTGTGATTGCCGTTTCCAATATGAAAGTGGCAACTTGCAGAACCCAAGATGTGGCCTGCATTTGAAAATACCAGTTTGATATCAGGTGAAATATCGGTGACTGTTCCATAGGATAGAGGAATGGTCTGTTTCATGACCTGCTTGACATCGCGCTCAGAATATAGCGGAACCCTGCCTTGTGCAGCTGCAACCTTGATTGCATCAAGTTGGATTAGGTTCATCATAGGTAGAGTTGGTTCTGTACAGTAGATTGGACCCTTGTAGCCATACTTGAACAAGACAGGCAGAAATCCTGTGTGGTCCAAGTGGGCATGGCTGATTACTACAGCGTCAAGCTCGTCTAGTGTCATGTTTGGCCAGTCAAGGCGCGGATATGCCTCTATGGGGTTTTTTGCACCTGGGTTTATGCCACAGTCAATTAGGATCTTGCTTTCATGAGTAGTAAGTAACATACAGGATCTTCCTACTTGGCTAAAGCCACCTAGTGTCATCAATGAAACTTCGGCATCCTCTGAGAGTTTTGGCCTGAATATTTGCTCACCCACCTGTCTTAGGTGCTTACTTCGCTCAGTTGAAGAAATTTTTAGGTTATAGTTGATAGTTTGAATTGTAGATGACTGGCTTGCAGTTGCCTTTCTGATTCGTATTCTCCAGCCAGTCTTTGATACAAGCTCTGGCATGTTAAAGGCCTCAGTGTTGTTAAGAAGCCATGGGCGCTTGACATCAACTGTCATCTCACCCGTTGCAGTATCAAAGAAAGTTCCGCCAAGTTCTGCCTCTTTTGGAAGCATCTGTGTTAGAATTTGTCTTGATTCTTCCTCGTTCTTTCTAATTGACTCTTCAGTTCTTACTACAATTCTTTTTTTGATAACATTTACCATATTGGAGATTACTTCGTTGTGTTCCATCAGATATTTGGGATTCTTGGTATAGATTGCAATCCTTGGCCCTTCGTAATCTATCTTGGTGACGTCTGCCTCTTTTGGAATACTTTGCAGTATTGTTGCCATTATGTTTTGGGCTGGAGATAGTTCACGTTGTGCTTGTTTTCTTTGCATTAAATCACTAAAGCGTAATTATGGCCTTTTTCTGTTCTTTTGTTAAGAGTCGATATCCCTGCTTGTCGATTATTGCGACGTTGATTCCGTCACCAGTTCCAATGTTTCTGGTGATTGCAGCTTTTACCGCTCTTAGGGCAATTATTTTTCCCTCTTCTACTGTTAGGCCGTCACGTTATTCACTTTCCAATAGACCATATGCTACTGGAGAACCACTTCCTGTTGTTACGTATGTTTTTTTGTCA
>JAJSDS010000074.1 GCA_028580875.1 Nitrosotalea sp. | reverse complement strand
ATTTTTGCCGCTCCAGTCTGAGCATCTGCTGTGAGGAAGCCGCGACGAACCGACCCAAAACACCTTTTGATCTATTTTCATACGGTTCTTTTAAATAGAGTGGATCCTGTTTTTTCGCTGTGAAAACAGATTATGATATCATAGTAGCTGGGGGAGGTCTTGCAGGAATGATTGCTGCCCAGTCTGCATCTTATTACTCTAAACAGAGATTATCAATTCTAGTAATAGATAGAAATCCCGAACTCACACTAGGTAAAAAAACAATCAATGGTTGGGTTTGTGGAGATGCAGTAGGAAAGAATACTGTAGACTACATGACTGAACGAATAAAGATTGCATGGGGTAACCCAGAGATCGAACATCCAGTAAAAGGAGTCATGGCATTTTCTCCAGATAAAGAAACTTCCATTCCCTTTGATGGTGACGGTTACATGTTAAACAGACAGCAACTTCCTCAGCGCCAGCTTCGCGATGCAAAGAAAGTTGGAATTAACATCCAGTATTCCACAGCACTAAGAGGCCTGCTATATGATAATGGAACAGTTGTAGGAGTAGAAGGAACAAATCTAATTACAAATGAACCATTCAAAAAAACTGCAAAGATAGTAGTT
Organism: Nitrosotalea sp.; assembly: GCA_028580875.1. Classification (GTDB taxonomy): domain Archaea; phylum Thermoproteota; class Nitrososphaeria; order Nitrososphaerales; family Nitrosopumilaceae; genus Nitrosotalea. Next base: position 7,622 of record JAJSDS010000074.1, on the reverse strand, counting down.
GATGCTACAGGAGTTACATCTATGCTAAGAAACGGTCTTACCATAAGCACAAAGATAGAGCGAAAAATAGATCGTGATGATTTAGAATCAACTGGAAGACACATCATGAAATTTGAACAAGGGATTGAGGATAAGAAAGAGTTTGATCCAGATTATTGTATAATTCATCTTGATCAAGACATAGCTCCTGGAGGATATGGATGGGTTTTCCCAAAGGGAAAAAATAAAGTTAACATTGGTTTAGGAGTACAACAAAAAGAACTGATAAAGAGAAATCAGAGATTAGGAAAACACGATGATGTTACTAAACTGATTAATGATTATGTAAAGATAAACAAGGCAATCAAGAATCCAAAATTGTCAGATGACGAAATGGATTCCAATAATGTAACAGGTAACTGGCAAGTATCAGTTAGAAGACAAAACGATTGTTTGGTCGCAAATGGATACATGATGGTAGGAGATTCAGCATGGATGCCAAAACCACTTGATGCCGGAGGAATTGGTCCAGCAATAGTTGCAGCTACAATCCTAGGTAAAAACGCAGTAAATGCAATAGAAGCAAATGATGTTAGCGAAACAGGTCTTTGGCAATATAACATTGATTTCATAAATGATTATGGATACAAGACAGCAGGTCTTGAAATTTTTAGACGATTACTCCAAACTCTCACAAATGATCAAATAAACTACGGAATGAAGCACTTTTTGTCAAAGTTAGATGTAGAGGCAATCAGTAAAGGAGAACATCCAGACTTTGGAACTGTTGGAAAACTAGGTATGATGATAAGAGGAGCCCTTAACAAAAAATTGGCAGATGGGCTAAGATTCACAGCACAACAAAACAAGACATTGACTGAACATTATTACAACTTCCCCAAGAAACCAGAGGGTTTTGACGCCTGGCAGAAAACCTTGCATCACATACTAGATGAATCATATGCAAAAATAGAAGTCTAGATTTCTAGCCTTAAGAAACTCATCAACATCTAACCATTGCAAATCTCGATTGGAACTACGGTGTTCCTCAAATTTGTCTTCGTTTTAGTGTAGAAATAGAAGACATTTTTAAATTAAGGATGAGACTTGAACCAATCGTGCTTGCAGAATCATCATTATACATAGATTGGAATAACTCCTTTGAAGTTTTAGACAAGGCATTTGCAGCAAATCTATTTGTACTCATAATAGGCCCCAAAGGAACTGGCAAGACCACACTAGTAAGAGAGTTTGCTGCAAAGAAAGGAATTCAGTTAGAATCAATTAACTTCAGTTTAAGAACGCGTGAAAGTCACCTGGTTGGAGCAAAGACATTAGAGAATGGAGCAATTGGATTTGAACAAGGAATTCTAGTCAAGTCCATGAAAGAGGGAAATATGCTTTATCTTGATGAGATAAATTCTGCAGAAGCAGATGTTCTTCTTCGTCTCGATGAGGCACTAGATGATAGAAGACAGATCGTTCTAAAAGAATCAGGTGGAGAATTGATAAAAGCTTCAAAGGGGTGGTTTGTTGTTGCTACGATAAATCCATTATCACATGTAGGAACAAAAGAATTGCCACCTCAATTGCTGAGCAGATTTCCAATAAGACTCAGATTAGATTACCCCCCAGAAGATATTGAATTTCAAATAGTCAAACAGTATTCATCCGGATCTCATGAAAAAGAAATTATGCAAGGAATAAAGTTGGCAAACATTCTAAGACAAGCAGCTGCAGTAGAAGAACTGTACTATTCTCCAAGTTTACGTGAAACAATAGCATTTGCAAAGATACTTGATTCAGGTATGAAAACAAGACAGGCTGCAGAAATAGTATTTGCCAATGTATACCTGCAGTGGGGCAGTGTTGAATTCCAGAAAGTAAATGACATCATAACATCAATGTTTGGGAATTAATGCAATCATTACATCTCAGAAGTGACACATTACTTGAGATAGCTACATTTCTTGTGAGAAGATGGTCAGGAAAAGAATCCATCACAGTCAGCATATCTGATCAAAAAGAAGTACAAACCAAATTACGAGAAAACAAGGTAGTGATGTTTCCATTAGAGCGATATCAAGGATCAGATTTCCAAAAATATAGACAGTTCAGAATAGCGTTATGGTATGAAGCAATGAGAATCAGATACTCAAATAAAATTCTCAGTAATGATCATGCCTTTGGCTTTATTCTCAACACTCTTGAAACAAGAAGAATTGAAACAATTGCAAGAACGGTATGGCAAGGAATGGATGGTGAGATTATCTTCAAGTATGGAATTTCTTGGCTCTATAGGCCATTGTTGAATACACTATATGGAAACACCAGAATCGTAGAGGGTTTTTCCCAATATTTCCTATTAGGAGACATCAAAGGAGAACTCTCGCCTAGTGCATTTGAAAAGGTCCAAAAAGCCAGCAAATTAGCCTTGGAAATAGTCAAGGAATCAATTGAAAAAAAATATGAAACCGATTGGCTTGAAAAAAGAATACCAGAGATAATCAAAATTCTAGAAATTGATCCATTGTTAACTATTCCAATATCAATACCCAAAATCAGTTCAGGAATGGCACTTTCAGATCAAGAGTTCATCAAGACATTGAACAAGATTGCAAAATATCGCGAAAGTGACTTTGGTGAATTGGATCCAAATAGGATTTCTGAAGGCAAGGAGGTCTTTGAAGAATTCAAAGTTTTACTTGAAGAAGCAAAAAGAACAGAGAACAAAGGTCTGAACAACGAAATAATAGGAATAAGTGTGCCCACTGCAACAAATGTAGATGAAACAAAAATTATTGACACCGATTTGATAAACCACCTTAAAGCAAAATTCAAAGAATGGAAATCGGGTTGGAAAGAAGAGCATGTTTTTTCAGGAGACGAGTTTGATGAAGAGTCACACATGGATGGTCACAAACCTTTCCTATCAGATAGAAAAATAGCAATCAAGACTAAAATTGTGATACTTCTTGATCATTCATCTAGCATAGCAAGTCAAGAAATACAATACAAGAAAGCCACACTGGCGTTGTGTGAGGTTTTAGAATATTTGAAAGTGAAATTTTCAGTATACGCGTTTAACACAGAGCAAAAACAAGTTACTTGTTGGCTAGTAAAACCAGAAAATTTGAAATGGAATAGCATTTCTGCCAAAAGACTTGCACAGATAAAAGCAAATGGAAGTACCCCATTAGCAGAAGTTTACAACATGTTACTTCCATCGTTTAGATCAAAAAAACCAGACATATTTTTGACGCTAACAGATGGAGAGCCATCAGACCCAGATGCAGTTCGTGCCATAATGAGAGATTTCAAATCCATAGGAGTAAAGATGGTTTCAATAGGATTCGGACCGGATACAGAAGATGCCATAATAATTGCAAACAATCTCAGAAGACTAGGTTACGAGCGCACACTTGCAGTAAGCAGATTAAGCGATATCCCAAAAAGAGTTTTGAACGTATTGGGAACTAGTTGATGAGATGAAGTGCCTCTCTGTGTCTCAACCTTATGCAGATTTGATAGTTACGGGTAAAAAGACAATAGAATTGAGAACATGGAATACAAAATTTAGAGGTGAATTTCTTGTTCATGCACCAATTAAAATCAAAGAAGAAGCATGTACTAGATTAAACATTGAGAAATCTACCCTTAGAACAGGAGTCATCATAGGTAAAGTCGAAATTTATGATGTCAAATCATACGAGTCAGTAGAAGAACTCAAGAAGGACTATAACAAACATTTTGCCTCCGAGGAGTTTCTGCGTCACAAATATGGATTTTTACTCAGAAAACCCCAGGCCCTCAGAATTCCAATACCATATAAGGGTAGTCTAGGGTTTTTCGAGGCCAAAATAAAATCCAGATTATCTAACAATGACATAAAGTCAGAATTATTTGATGAGGAACACAGATACCAATGGATAGGAAAACATTAACAAATATCAAAAATTAGATCTTGATGTTTGGATTTTCTTTCTTGAGTTTTTCCCAATCTGCAAGAAAGTTTTTTAGACCAACATCTGTGAGAGGGTGTTTTAGCATTTTCCCGAGTACGTCAGGCGGTAGTGTTACCACATCTGCTCCAATTTTTGCAGATTCTACTACATGCATTGGATGTCTTACACTTGCAACAAGAATTTGCGTACTGAATTTATAATTTTCAAAAACTTGGTGCATTTCTCTGATGAGATTCATTCCATCCTGTCCATTATCATCAAGCCTTCCAATAAATGGACTTACATATTTTGCACCAGCTTTTGCTGCCAATATTGCCTGATTTACAGAAAAACACAGTGTGACATTTACAGGAATATTTTCTGATGTCAATATCTTGCAAGCCTTGAGACCTTCAGGTGTAAGAGGACATTTTACAACCACGTTGTTGCCATATTTTCGTAGTCTTCGGCCTTCCTCTAACATTCCATTAGTTTCCATGCTTAATACTTCAAGACTAACATCGCCTTTGACAATTTGGACAATTTCCTCCATAACTTTTTGTGGATCGCCGCCTTCTTTTGCCATCAGAGATGGATTTGTAGTAATTCCATCTACAAGACCCATATCATTGTACATCTTTATTGCTGAAATATTAGCAGTATCCAGAAATATCTTCATCTGGTTTGACTCCGAATAGCCTTAACGGCATTAGATATATGAATTGATGTAATACCATGCTTTTCAAGTAAAAGTGGAATTTCACCATCTCGTGCAGATTCACCAAACTTATCTTTTGCACCTATACGCTTTACAGGAACTGGATATGTCTCAGAAATTGTTTCAGCAACTGCCGAACCAAATCCTGCCATCACATTATGTTCTTCACATGTGACTATTCCACCTGTTTCACGTGCTGCTTTTTCTAAAAGTTCTGAATCTATAGGTTTGATAGAAAACATATCAATCACTCTACATGAGATACCTTCTTGCTTCAGAGAGTCCGCAGCTTCAAGTGCAATACTCACAGTTATTCCGCATGCAGCAATTGTACAGTCAGAGCCATCTCGCAATACAATTCCTTTACCCATTTGGAATTCTTGATCTTTTGAGTGAATTATTGGTGTTTTTGATCTAGCCAATCTCATGTAACACGGACCATAGATTTGTGCAAAAAGTCGAGTCAGTTTTTCCACTGCAATAGTGTCAGATGGAACAAACACTTTGACGTTAGGAATAACTCTCATTATCGCAATATCTTCAAGTTGTTGATGAGAGCCCCCATCAGGACCTACACTAAGACCACCATGTGATACAACCATCTTTACATTCAATCCATTTTTTCCATTTCTTGAAGGATATGCTATTGCATTACGAATTTGATCTACACATCTTCCAGGAAGAAATGCTGCGTATGTACTTGCAAACGGAGTCTTACCTTCATTTGCAAGACCTGCTGCTACGGTAACTAAATTGGCTTCAGCAATGCCTACATTGAAGAACCTATTTGGAAATTTTTTTCCAAAAGGTTTTGTTTTTAATGAATCAGTAGTATCAGCACCAACTACAACAATGTTAGGATTTTCTTCCCCCAACTTGATCAAAGTCTCACCATATGCAGTTCGCATATCAGCAAATTCTGTCATACAAAACCTGCCTCCTGGGCTATCTGTAAAAGTTCAGTCTTCTTTTTACCTACTTCATGTAGATCTATCCATTTTTTAACAAGATCAGCATCCCCAAGACTATGTGCTTTACGAATCAAGAGTTTTCTTCTTGCATGCATTAACCTTTTTCTGAATTCAACAATTGTTGCTCTGACATCTTTTTGCCCAATTATTGCACTTCCACCTACAAACACTCTTGCACCATCCAAAAAGCAAGATTCTACATTAGTCAGATCCACTCCCCCATCTGCCTCAATTAGACCTTCAAATTTTCTTTCAGAGAGGAATTTGCCTATTCGTTGTGTTTTTTCATGTGTAGATTCAATATATTTTTGGCCAGATTTTCCAGGGATTACAGACATTATTATCAACTGATCCAGATCTTGGATGAATTTCTCAGACCATGAAGGTAATTCAGTATCAGGGTTGATTGCAAGTCCAACACTTACAGAGTTAGAGCGTAGAATATCATGAATTTCTCCAAAGCTTGATTCATCACAAGCTTCAACATGAACAGTAATTATGTCAGAGCCCGCATCTACATAGTTCTTTACATGTTTTACTGGCTCGTTTATCATAAGATGTGTATCAAAAGGAATTGGGGTGATTGACCTGAGTTGTTTTATTTTTTCATGATCAAATGTAGTATTTGGTACAAACACACCATCCATCACGTCAAGGTGAATAAAGTCAGATCTTGCAAGAGCTGCCCTCTTAACCTCATTTTCTAAATTTGTCATATCTCCTGCAATTATGGATGGAGATATCAAAAATTGGCAATCTAATTCTAGATCAATTATAGGAGATATCTGCGGATTAGGTGCAACACCATGCCATTTTGGATTATCCTCCATATGTTCCACAGATTTACCTTTGATAGTACGAGATATGATAATCGATGGAGTTCCTTTTGTTTGCAATGCCAAGTTTATTGCCTTTGAAATTTGTTCTATTCTATGGCCATCTATTTCTAAGACATTCCAACCAAAAGATCTCCATTTATCCCCTACCTTCCACCTTGCAGCGTTTTTCCACATTTCAGAAATATCATCACTTACAAGCTCCTCATCAAGCGGCATTACTCTTTCCGTATAATCATCTTGTTGAATGAAGTTTCTATCCAGAAAAACTGTGAGATTATCTACCTTGTATTTAGAAGCAGTCATTGCAGCCTCCCAAACTTGCCCTTCATCAGATTCACCATCACCAATTACTGTGTAGATATGATGATTTTTGCTATCAATTCTTGCTGCTAGTGCCATTCCAGTAGAAAACGATAATCCCAAACCAAGAGATCCTCCACAGAATTCAACTCCAGGACATTTGAAATCTGGATGACCTTGTAATTTGCTGCCAAATTTTCGTAAAGTTTCAATTTCAGACTTGTCGAAAAATCCAGCTACTGCAAGATTAGAAAATAAACCGGGTGAGGCATGACCTTTTGACAGGACGAGTCTATCTCTGTCTTCCCAAAGAGGATTTTTTGGATCATAGTGTAGGAATTTAAAATACATGCATCCCATAATTTCTGCCATTGAGAATGATCCCCCAGGATGACCAGAACCTGCAACAGTGATTCCTTTAATTACAAGTTTCCTTGCCTCTTTTACTTTTTTGAAAATATGATAATAATTCAGGGCCATACCCATTCCAAAATCTGAATTTCAAAATTTTGAATATAATTCAAATTCATGTTTTTTAGCGCATTTGGAGTAAATAAAAAGTTATTTCACAAAATATTAATCCAAAAGCAACGTATACAAAACATGAACATAATAGATCTTTTTCCTCTTGTTATTTATGATGATAGATGTTACCTCTGTTCCAAATTTGCAGGTGTTGTTCATACATTTGCTAGAGATAAAATCTTGATAGTAGGTCATTATTCCGATACAGGGATGAAAATAAAATCTGAGATTTTCGAACACGGTTATGATTCCACCAGAATGTTTTGGTTCATGACAAAGAAAACAGCATATGGTGGAAGAGCTGCAATCCTACCTCTTTTTTTCAACATTTTGACAGGCAGATCAA
>JAJSDS010000073.1 GCA_028580875.1 Nitrosotalea sp. | reverse complement strand
TGGTTTGTGTTCCTTGAACTTGTGCAGATGCTGCTGACACTCCTGCTGTGGCAATGATTGCCGCACCAATTATGATGGCAAGCATCTTGTGGTTCTTGAAGAGGTCTTTTGTATTCATTGTTCATAATTACGCAATTAGTTAATAAAAAATTGCGCAACTATGTCAGTGAACATTGTTAGTGAAAGGTAAAAGTACTAGCAATGATGGTTTCAGTTTTTGTGAGAGATCAAGGTAAAAAGCTTAATACATAATTTATACGGCAGAACAATAATCTTGTCGCATGAATATAGAGACCGAGTCTACATTAGAAAAGATATCATATTAAAATTGACAGAGCACGGCGAACTCAATCAGACAGCGCTTCTTAGTTTTTGCGGATTGAATTTAATGAAACATAAAGACATTCTTGAAAGCCTTGAGAGAAAAGGCTTCATAAGCAGAACAGAACAGGCATGGGGAAATAAGAAGATAATAAAATATGCAGTAACACAAAAGGGACGGGAATTTTGCAAGTTAATTCTAGAACCCTATGAAGACATATTTCCAAGGAGTGAAAAACGTGTTCAAGAACAAAGTTAGCGAAGCATTTTTAATGCAACAGGAGTGTTTTTAGTAAATGTCAGAACCACAAAATAATCCATCTGGGAAAACTGGACTTCCATCTGACAAAGATGCGGAAAAAAGATCAGACAATATTCTGAAAATTTTAGACGAGTTATTATCGCATACAAATAGTTCACGCCGCCTATTTCTAATTTTTATTGCAAGTGCATTATTTTTTGGACCTATCGCATTGATTCTCGGAGGAGTCCTACTGGAACATCCAGATTACAACATAAAACACTTGGAACCAAATGACAACTTTACAGGTATGCATCGCATACCCGGAATGCATCTTCAACTAGTTGATCAAAACGGTACAGTAATCAGAAACTTGCCCATGATGCCACAATTTGGAGGCGATAGAGCTCATTTAGCACCGATATTTTTCGGACTGCGAGTATTCATTATAATCTCCATAGTCTTTGCAATAATCTTGCTGTTCATTGCAATAAAGGAATACCGCTTCTTTTCGCATTGGAACCAGAGATTTACCAAGTATAGGGCACTAAAAGACAAAGTAGACAAAGAACTAGACGAAGATTAGACACTGATAAATCAATTAGATAGAGCTAATTTTTTGTTAGATTATATACCCAAAAACATCCATGATTTACAATGGCAATACTTGAGATCAAGGATCTACATGTACAAAGAGATGGCAAGGAAATTCTCAAGGGAGTAAATCTCAAGACAGGCCCAGGAGAAGTACATGCAATCATGGGTCCAAACGGATCCGGCAAGAGTACGTTATCATATACAATTTTAGGTCATCCAAAATACGAGGTTACAAAAGGCGACATTTTACTTGACGGTGTAAGTATCCTAGGTCTTTCACCAGATGAAAGAGCAAAGAAAGGATTGTTTTTGGCATTTCAATATCCAACAGAAGTTGCAGGTGTAGGTTATTCCCACTTTCTTAGAACTGCATACAATGCACTAAGCAAATCACTTGCAGACGAAAAAAGAGAAGTTTTCCTCACAGTAAGAGAATTTCAAAATTATCTTAAGAAGAATCTTGATGAAGTCGGACTAAAGCATGATTTTCTGTCAAGATACCTCAATGAGGGATTCTCTGGCGGAGAAAAGAAGAGATCAGAGGTTTTGCAAATGGCAGTACTCCAGCCAAGAATTTCAATTCTTGATGAACCAGACTCGGGTCTTGACATTGATGCGGTACAAGCAGTTGCAAAGGCAATCAGTGCAGTCTCAAGAAAAGATGCAACTGTAATTGTCATTACACACTATGCAAGAATTCTCAAGTTCTTGGACAAGCTTGACTATGTACATGTAATGGCACAAGGAAAGATGATAAAAGAAGGTCCAAAGGAACTAGCAGACGAACTAGAGCAAAAAGGTTACGCGTGGCTTGGAATTCAAGAAACTACAGAATAAAATTTTTGTACCAAATAACAATTTTAAATAATTAATATGAAAATAGGTGATCCTGCACCAGACTTTGAACTTGAATCCAATACTGGTGAAAAAATAAGGCTTGCAGATTATTTTGGAAAGAAAAAAGTTGTCTTGTTTTTCTATGTAAAAGACAATACTCCAGGATGTACTTCGGAAGTAATTGGAATAAAAAATCACCATACAAAGATATCAGACAGGTACGAGGTCTTTGGGATAAATCAAGGCTCTAAAGAATCTCATGCGAGTTTTTGCCAAAAACATGAACTTCCCTTTAAGATACTTACAGACAAGGGCAAAAAAGTGGCTGCGCTATACCATGCAACAGGCATTTTTGGTGCATATACAAAGAGGATAACATACCTCATCGGGCTAGACGGCAAAATTGAGAATATAGTGGAAGGCATGGGAGCAGTAAATCACATATCATTTATCCAAAGCCTCACAAGTTCATAGAGTGGCCTATTGTTCAATTAATAAAAAAAAGACAATAACCGTGTCTAAAGTTTCTTACATTGGTGTACAAACCCAATTTTTTTAATTAGCATACATGCAAACAGATAACCAGACAAGATCAAACGAGTTTTACACAAACTGCATGAGGTATTTTGAAGCATTACGAAAGACTGGAAAGCAGGACTTTGGTTTTGAAGATGAGTTTTTCTACACCATGCCTGCCATGTCAGAAAAAATTGTAAGCGAGCAGTAAAAAATATCCAAAAACCAAGACAGGTACGGTTTCAGTTATATATTCAGTAGAGGGATCTCTCGTTGCAGAGGTACCGAAGCCCGGTCAACCGAGAGGGACTCAAGATCTTCTATAAGATATCCCTTCCCTTAGGGGTTCGTGGGTTCAAATCCCACCCTCTGCATTTTTCTTTTCTTCTTTTCTTGCCTCTGCCTTTGTTTACGATTTGGCTCGTCAAATCCCCTGTGATTTTCACCCATTGTAACAAATGACAAGTGTTTATTAGAAAATTTTTCCATATCATATCAACAAAGATGAAAGCCAAAGATTCCATACCCGGGCCAAAAGCCATGCGGGTGATTGATACAATGAAAAAACATGCTTATGATTCCACATTCATGTATTCCTTGGTTGTCTCACATGGTCACAATTGCATCATCGAAGATGTAGATGGTAACAAGTATCTTGATTTTACATCAAACATTGGTGCGTGTCCTCTGGGATATTCACATCCAGATATCATAGAGACACTTGCCCAGTATGCATCAAATGGTACATACAAGATAGCAGGCCAGGATTTTTACTGCCAAGAGCATGCCAATCTTGCAGAGAGCATTTCAACTATTTTACCGGAAGGTTTCAAGACATTTTTCATAAACAGCGGTGCTGAAGCAGTAGAGAACGCAATTAAAATAGCATACAAAAAGATGGGTCCTCTTCCTGGCATTTCTTGTATAGGAGCATTTCATGGAAGGACACTGGGGGCACTGAGTTTTACATTTAGCAGGCCTGTTCAGAAGCACAACTTTCCAGAATTTCCATCAAAGCGAATCAAGTTTTGCATAAGAGACGACGATCCAGAAATTGATGCCGCAGAAAACTTGTTAAAAGAAAACAAGGTTGCGTTCATTATTACGGAAACAATACAGGGAGAAGGTGGGTACAATGTTGCAAGCAAAAAATTCATTTCAAATCTTAGAAAGGTTGCAACAAAATATGGCGTTCCATTAATTTTGGATGAGGTCCAGTCAGGAATAGGCCACACTGGCAAGTGGTGGGCCTTTGAGCATTACGGAATAAAACCAAACATAATGAGTACCGCAAAGGCATTGCAGATAGGTGCCACTGCATTTGACAAGAAATTTGATCCTGGTCAAAGATCTGTACTATCCAGTACATGGGGAGGAGGAAACAGAATTGACATGGCAGTAGGCTCCAAAGTAATAGATGTAATAAAACGAGACAAGTTACTTGATAATGCAACAAAGATGGGCCACATACTCAAGAACGGTTTATCAGAACTTGTAGGAAAAAAAGGAGTCATAGATGTAAGAGGACTTGGACTAATGGTTGGAGTAGAGTTTGATTCGGCGGTGCGTCGAGACAAAAAACTCACAGAGTTGTTCAAGCATGGTTTGTTGACTTTGGGGGCAGGTCAAAAGTCAATGAGAATTATACCGCCGCTGATAATTACAAAAGAGCAGATCAATGAAGGCCTTGACATAATGCATAAAGTTTTGATGAAAGTCTAGTATGCATCATACTTGTCACCCATTTCAAGTGACGCTATCTTTAGTTTGAGCACTTCGTTTGCCCCTTCATAGATTACAATTGCCCTAGAATCTAGAAAATGTCGTGCCACACGGCTTGTTTTTTGGTATCCATATGAGCCAAACACCTGAACTGCCCTGTTTGCACAGTCAAATGCCGCGTTTGTAGCGTGCAATTTGGCAATAGCTGCAAGCCTGTCTGCCCTATTACGCAATACAGAATATTCCTTGTTTTCCCTGTTGAGCAAGTCTAGCCAATTGGAATCTTTCTCTTTTAGTTCCTCGACATAATCGTGTAATTTTTGTCTTGCAGCACCTGCGCGATATACAAGCCACCTGGAGCTTTCAACGTTTACAATCATAGTGGCAAGGTGTTCTTGGATAAGTTGTTTTTTTGCAAGGACAGAACCGTGCTGCTCTCGCTTTTGTGAATACCGTATTGATTCATCAAGACAGTCCTTCATCACACCAACTGCACCGGCAGCCACACTCAGCCTTCCATCAATTAGTGCGCTAAATGCAACACTTAGACCATTTCCAAGTTTTCCAAGAAGATTTTGTTTTGGCACAAGACAGTTCTCAAAAGTAATCTCGGCGTTTTTTACAGTAAGCAGTCCCATTTTGTTTTTCATCTCTTCAGCATGAAATCCTTTAGAGTTTGTATCCACAATAAATGCAGAGATCTTTCCATCAGGACCTCTTGCATAGGTTGTAATCACTTTGGCAAATGTTCCATTGCCCACCCAGTGCTTTGTTCCGTTTAGCACATAATTTTCTCCGCGTTCCTCAAATTTTGTCGAGATTTTTCCAGGATCACTTCCAGCATCAGGCTCTGTCAATGCAAAACCCATTATGCTAGTGCCGTTTGTTGTATCAACAAGATATTTCTTTTTTTGTTCCTCTGTTCCCCAGTTTTGTATAACCATTTGTCCAATGGATATATGTGCAGAGAAAAATGTGCGAAGCGAGTTTCCTTCTCTGCCAATTCTCTCTATTGCAAAAAGATATGTCAGTATATCATAGCCCAAGCCTCCATATTTTTTAGATATAGGACATCCAAGCATTCCAATCTCCCCAAATTCTGGAATTACTCTGTCATTGAGTCTCTCATCAAGATAACACCTGGTTTCATAATCTCGTATTGATTTGCAAACACGGTCTATTTTATCAAGGAAATTTTTTTGCTCTTCTGATACCTCAAAATTCATCTTTGAAATATTAGAGTAGGACATTTGTCTTCAACTAAACCTCAAAGGATATTATTTCGTTTTAGTTTCTATACTTTTACTATCTGTATTTCTCGGACGTTGTGTTTTGATAGATCTTCATGCAAAGCAGCGTGGGATTCATCTGTAAAGGTAAGGTTGCATCGATAACACTTCCACGCTTTGGTGCTCACATAATCAATACGTGATTTTAATTTATAAATATATTGCACTTGTGCTGTATTTTTTGCATAACTGGGATCTGAGATCAAGATATTTGGAATTATTTGCCTTTTAGGGACACATTTACCAAATTTTTACCTAGGCAGGGATGCAAATCACATTTCCAAGAGCCTCAATTTATAAAATGAATTTGCATCAAAGACCAAATTGGAGATTGAAAAATTAAAAAAATACGTGAAAAAAAGGCTCATTCGAAATGATCCTGCCCATGATTTTGAACATATTACTAGAGTGCTCAAAAATGCAATCATGATTTCAAGAAAGGAAAAAGCAAGCATCAAGATGATAACTGCTGCAGTACTGCTACACGACATAGTGTCATATCCAAAATCAGATCCTCGCTCGAAAAACTCGTCAACAGAGAGTGCAGAAAAATCAAAAAACATTTTGAAAAAATATGGGTTTAGTCAAAATGAGATTGATACCATATCTGATGCGATAAGAGACCATAGTTTCTCAAGAGGCGCCACTCCAAAGACGCTAGTGGGAAAGATACTCCAGGATGCTGACAGGCTTGATGCACTGGGTGCAATTGGTATTGCAAGGACATTTGCAGTTGGGGGCGCAGAAGATAGGCCATTTTACAGCAACGTAGATCCATTCTGCATCAAGCGCACTCCAGATGACAAGAGTTGGACACTAGATCATTTTTACAAAAAACTTTTGCTTTTAGAAAAAACAATGAATACGAAAACTGGTAAAATAGAGGCAAGAAAAAGAATCAAGATAATGAAAAAGTTTCTTGATGAATTAAAAAAAGAGATCTAGCCATAATCGACGTATCGCTTGTATCTTTTTTCAATCTCGGAATTGTTTCCAGTTAAAATTCTCCTGATTTCATCAGCGTGTTTGTCCTTTATGTAAGCAAGCATCTCTTTGAAATTTTCATCTGGTGGAAATGCGTTTGTGAGCGGTTCGAGCATCTTGAAATATTCAACTACTTTTTCTCGAAATGCCTCCTTGGTAGGTCTTCTGATCTTATTCATCCTAAACCAGATTGAGGCCCAACTTGCACCAACTACATGTGGTAGTAGGTCATATGCACGCGTTATCTCAAAAGTCTGGTCTTCTCTCATCTCTCGTTGAGTGCTTTTGCCGCACCCTTTGAGAAATATGTTACTATCATGTCTGCACCTGCGCGTTTGATTGCTGTGAGAATTTCCAGTGTAACCTCTTTTTCGTCAATGTATCCTGCCATAGCAGCTGCCTTGACAAGGGCATATTCGCCTGAAACGCTGTATGCTGCAATTGGTACATTGAATTTTTCCTTGGTCATTGAAATCAAGTCAAGGTATGCAAGTGCAGGTTTTATCATTACAATATCCACTCCCTCTTGTATGTCAGTCTCTACTTCTCTCATGGCTTCCTTTGGATTAGTATAAGGCAATTGGTAGCTCTTCCTGTCACCAAATTGGGGTGCAGAGTGTGCCATGTCTTTGAACGGAGAATAAAGAGATGAGCGGTGCTTTGCAGAGTGTGACATTATAGCCACATCGGAAAATCCTGCATCATCTAGTCCTTGTCGTATTGCCTTTACTTGGCCGTCCATCATTGCAGATGGTGATACAACATCAACTCCAGCTTGGGCCTGACTTACTGCAACTTTTGCTAAAGTCTCAAGACTTGAATCATTATCTATCTTGTCACCCTTGACCAGTCCACAGTGGCCAGAGCTTGTATACTGACAGAGACAGACATCTGACATTATTGCAATATCGTTTCCAAGATTTTTTCTTATTTCAGAAATTGTTTTTTGTACAATTCCATTTTGAGCAAAAGCTGAAGTGCCTGCATCATCTTTATGTGAAGGAATTCCAAAGACCATTACTGCTGGAATTTTTAGTTCTGCAATAGAGTTTACTTCGGTTACTACATCAGCAAGCGGAAGCCTCTCCATTCCAGGCATCGAGCTTCCCTGAATCCTAGAGTTTAGATCCTCTTGCACAAATATTGGACAAATGAGATCTTTTGGTGATAACCGTACTTCTTCCAAGAGTTCCCTAATTTTACCAGTTTTTCTAAGACGTCGTAGTCTCAAATTAGGAAAAGACATTATACACAAAACACACTATTTAGCAAATATAATTTGTTACTCTCTTGTCTTATAATCAAAGAGTCTTTTGACAGTCTTTAAAATTTCTGCATCACCTTGCTCAGATGCCTTTCTAAGATTATTCATTGGGATTGACATTATATCCTCAACAATTGCTTGAGTGAGCTGGTCAATAATTCGTATTTTTTGTTCATCTTTTTCGCCTAGCATCTGGAGCGCTTTTTTCAATTCTTTTACTCGCGCTTGATCTATTTCCTTGAATACATTGGTTACAATTGGTTCTACCTCAACTCTTTTCATTGCTGCTTCTACTACAGGTAGCTCTTCATTAATTATATGCTCTGCTGATGATACAACACCCATTCTGTTTTTCATGTTCTTGTCTACCATCTCTGCAATTTGGTCCAAGTTCATCACCTTGATTTTGTCAATAGTTGATACCTTGTCATCAACTGTTCTTGGGTTTGAAAGATCCATTATCAGCATTCCCTCCTTTCTCGATTCCATTGCCTCTTTTACTCTGTCATAAGTGACAAG
>JAJSDS010000072.1 GCA_028580875.1 Nitrosotalea sp. | reverse complement strand
AAGCATGACTTGTAGACGCTCCTTTTGCATCTCTTCAATTTGTATTGGTACATCAGATTTTTTTTCTGTAAGAGTAATTATTGCCTCAGATGATTTTGTCAGGTTTATCTTTATACATCCCAGAACCGTCTGCACTAGCTCAAAATCATCATTTTCAAATATCATAGTATCGGGAATTCTTTTGTCCAACGTTGCTAGTCGTCGTAGAACATTGAAGATCTCATCAGGCAGGTTTGGCAGTTGACTGAATTCAATAAATCCATACTGATCCTTACCATCAGGTTTCCAAACAGCTGTGATTGGTTCTGAAATGGTAGATACAATGTTGTATACTGCACGTTTTTCCATAGGAGCAAGCATTGGAGTGTCAGCGTTCATGTAAGTACGGAAATAGGTTGTTCCTTCAAAACTTGAACACTTGAGTACGTTTCCAAGATTTACTGTGGCATAGAATTTTTCTTTTTTTGTATCAACTTTGAGCTGAATCCAGTCTCTTGATTTGGGATCAAACTCCTCCCAGGATTCCTTGGATGGAAGCTCAACTTGTTCTTTGTCTCCCAGTTTTCTTATTTCGGGTTTGTAAAGCCTTGTGATAACCTTGACATGATCCTCAAGTGTATGTACCGTAACACCTACTCCCCACAAAGAATCAAGGAACTCTTTGCGCTTGTCAGAACCTACAACTAGTGTCCAGCGTTTTTCAACTGAACGTGGTCGTATCTCCAACCTGTTGAGAATCTTGTCCAACCTTGCTTTCTGTGAGAATTGTAATGAAATTATTTTAGTAAATGTGTTTTTGTATGTTTCACAAAGATTAGGCTTTCCTTTCTGAAAGCAAACATCACAAAATTCAAGCGGTTCCAAATCTGTCCCTTA
Organism: Nitrosotalea sp.; assembly: GCA_028580875.1. Lineage (GTDB taxonomy): Archaea > Thermoproteota > Nitrososphaeria > Nitrososphaerales > Nitrosopumilaceae > Nitrosotalea. The sequence continues at coordinate 7,447 of JAJSDS010000072.1, read as the reverse complement.
TTGTTATACCATAATTGGTATTATAATAGGTATGACAGATCGTGTCCATACAAGTGTGTTCTTTTCAGGAAGAGTTTGCGAAATTATAATGAAATTTTCAAAATGAATTAGGACTAACATTTGAGATTGTACAAAATTTTATTCTCTTCTTAGTGCAACCATTGGAGACAGTTTTGACGCCTTCCATGCAGGATATATTCCAGCCAAGACACTTAGTGTAAGAGAAAGCAACCAGACTTTGATCAGATCCATTGGAGCAAAGATTGGCGGTATATGTATAGGCGGACCACCTCCTGCAGGACTAGTGGTTGTAGCAATACTCATGATGTAACCTCCACCAATGCCTATTACAGTACCAAGCGAAGCCCCTATCACTCCAATCAAGCTAGCTTCCACCAGAAACAGTGCAAGAATGGTTATGTTTTGTGCACCAATTGCTTTCATGGTGCCTATCTCTCGGATTCGTTCTGTAACTGAATTGTACAGTGTTGTAACAATACCAACTGCTCCTACTACGAGTGCGATAATTCCCACCATCAGAATAAAGGCAGCATTTCCGCTTGCAGCTTGCTGCCTTACTGCCATAATTGCTTTAGGAGTTGTAGCACCAAGAGTTTTTCCAAACATGCCAGTGATCTCCTGTTGTACCGTATCAACATCTTCAGGAGTAGTTGCAGCAATTATCACTTGATCATATCTATTTTGTTTGTGTAATAATTGATTGCCAGCATCGAGATTTACTATAATTGAACGATCTATCATAGTATTACCAGACGGTTTTAGTATTCCCGTAACTATGAAATTCTTTACTACGGTTACTTGTTTTCCAGCATCGGTATAGGTTGCAGTTGCCTTGATTGTTTGGCCAAGTACAACAAAGGCGCTATCGGCCCCAGGTGGATTCACTATTGTATCTCCTACTAGTGCAGCGGAGCGATCGCCTGGATTTACGGTAGAACCATCAACATATTCAAGATTTGGCAACTCTACAGTCAATTTTGACGGGTCAATTGCGGTGATTGATGCACGTTGAGTGTTTCCCTCTGAATTCATTTGTACTGAACCAGTATACTCCGGTATCACATCAGACACATTTGGAAGACTCTTGAGTTTTTGTATGATAACATCATTAATTATCAAAGAATTACTTGTAGAGGCAGCAAATGAGCTAAGTGAACGCTGTCCACTACTTACAAAAATAACATTGGCAGCCAATGTATTGAATTGTTTATCCAGAAATGCGGCTTGGCCTGCACTCAGGCCATTTAGTACTACAACAAGACTACTTCCAAGTACAACCATCAGAATGGTAAGAAGTGTTCTCACCTTTCTATCAACTAGTGCTTCAAATGACAATAAAAAAAGATCTTTAGGATTCATTTTCCTTCTTTTTTGTGTCGTCAAATATTGAGACTATGTCAGTGTCACCCTGTGTTATCAGTTTTAGTTTTTTCTTTGCTGATCTTTTCTTCTTTATTAAAAATCCAATAGCTATTGCTACCGCAATTGGTATTCCGATGAGTACTGGTAGAGGTAGAGGTATCTTATCAAGTATAGATTCAGACTGGGGTGCAGCAGTTGGTGCACTTTTAGCAACAAAGACTGTTCCGTTTAGTATTGTAGTATGAAAGTTCTTCAAATCATCAGCATATACTACCTTAAATGCTACCTGGTACATTCCAGGCGATAGAGAATTAAGTCTAAGCGGTACACTGATTGGAATTGGAGAATCGGGTGAAAGATCCCCTATGAATTGTTGTGTAGACATTGAACCTCGCTGTCCGCCTCCGCCGAATCCTTGTCCACCGCCTTGCCTACCCTGGAACCCTTGACCACCGCCTTGGCCAATGCGTCCTTGACTACCGCCGCCGAATCCTTGTCCTCCACCTCCCTGAAATCCTTGGCCACTATCTCCCTGTGCAGATGGTGTAAATGATTGAGATTGATTATTTGTAGAATTGAATCGTGCAGATTTCATTGCAGTCAAAAGTTGTGAAGGTGCAAGCTGCACAGTAGTAAACAGCGCGGTTGTACTACCTTGATTGAGTAAATTACCCACAATGTTAGAAATTCCACCTGAAGAGCTTGTGGTTAGACCATAAATTTGGAGTTTGATATCTCCTACTACAAAAGTTCCTAGTGTAAGAGAGTTTGTCAATGCTTGCCCTTTTGAAACATAATTGGCAGTCAGTGTAAAAGAAGCTGGGCTATTGATCAGAGTATTTGCGGCATACACCTTGGTTGTTAGTATTTGTCTGTCTCCTGGTTGTAGGTTTTGTATTGTCCAAGTAGATGGACCAACTATAGAAACTGAAGTTGATTGCGGTACAAGAGAGATTAGGACATTTGACATTGGATCAGTGCTGTTGTTTGCAACAGCAAAATTAAGATCATCTAATGTGGCTGCAGTGATCACAGGAGTAGATGCATTGCCAAGATATGACAAACTAAGAGATTGTGGCGGATTAGGTTCTATAACAAGTCCTGTACTTACAGAATCGGTTGAAAGTTTGCCCCAAGCATTTTGGTAATTTATCTGGAGTTGCACTTCTTGAGTAGTGCCAGCTGTTGCAGTACTTGGATAAACTGTTGTACTTATCACAGCTTTTGCTTTTGCAGGTATTGTACCCAAATTGAAAGTATTAGGTCCGAGATTTACGATCTGGGTTGTAGCAGATTGCAATACAAGCGATCCTCCGCTTCCACTACTACCTGTTCCTCCTTTAGAACTTCCAAGATTAACAATTGTTGCTACTACTCCTGTTGCATCAGCAGAGCCCTTGTTTTCAATTGTTATTGAGATAGGATTCTTCATTTGTGGTACAAGGTCAGAAGTAGCACTGGATGCATCCAACACGACTTTTCCTGGAAGAACAAATGGAACATTAAGTAATGCAGAAGTACATTGTTGTCCAACTACACCTACTTGAACATAATTTGCAACAACTGTTGTTGCAAAAGTACCTACTTTGGCTGTAGGTAGCACATTTATGTTAAAATACATAGTAAATGACGCTCCAGCTGCCACAGTTCCATAATAGTTTCCTACTGCCGGATTATTTGCAACTCTTGCTGCTTGGTTGAAATGCTGAAGCAATTGAGGATTTGCACTCTCACCAGTGGGTGAGAATCCAGATGGCAGGTTAAGAAATGCTGTGACAGATGTTATTGGAAAAGCTGAATTTCTATTGTTAAAGACTACTGCAAAAACTGATGGGCCTTCCCCTGGACCTATTTCCTTTTTCACAGGATTACTTGTAACATCAGTAGCAGTAGAGGTACCTTGATCAACCCAATACGAGTCAACTACAACAGGTCCTGCATAAGTAGCATCAAGAATAGTAGTAAGAGGTGCAAAACAATCTTGTGTCTGCACTTGACCGTACGCAGTCAAAGTTGAAAGTGTAGTTGGTACAAACAATATTACAATCAAAATTGGAATGGCAAGTTTTACTCCAAGTTTTTTTATGGAAATTTTTGGCAGTCTAGTTGATGACATCTTTTTCCATCCTCCCATCTCTTAGCAATATTGATCTATCTGTAGATTCAGCAAGTTCTGGATTGTGTGTTACCATGACTATGGTGCGTTTGAATTTATGTGAAAGCATCTTTAGCATGTCAAATACATCATCACCTGTCTTTGTATCCAAGTTACCAGTAGGCTCATCTGCCAAAATTATAGTTGGGTTATTTATCAAGGAGCGAGCAATTGCAACTCGTTGTTGCTGTCCACCACTGAGATTTACTGGTTTTTGGTCTTTCTTGTCATCAATACCAAGAGCTTCCAAGATCTTCATAGAACGAGAGTTTGCATCATCACTTGACATGCCAGCAATTATTCCAGGTAATTTTACATTTTTTTGTACAGTTGTTCTATTGATCAGATTGAATGACTGGAAGATAAATCCAATACGACTATTTCGCATGGTGGCAATTTGAGAATCACTCATAGAGAATATGTCAATTCCATCAATGTAGATCTTTCCGCTTGTTGGCCTATCAAGTGCTCCAACTAAATTCAAAACAGTTGATTTGCCACTTCCTGATGGGCCTACAACTGACACAAATTCACCTTTTTTTATAGCAAAACTGACATTATCCAAAGCAACTACTCGCCCCGCAGCAGAATCATAGATTTTGGAGAGATTTTCTACCCTCAGTGCATAGGAGCTGTTATCGACAATTTTATTTTCAGTTTCTTTTTCAACTACCAATTCTTTTGTCATTTTTCCCAAAACTAATCCCCCTTTTAGAATTCATCTATCTCATTTTCAGGTGTATAAAAAAAAGTACTATGTGAACTATACAAAAAGAAAGATGTCATTGGTTTTCTTTCTTATTTTTAGAATAAAACGGTTATCAAACCTTGTTCAGGAACATTGTTAGTGAAAGGCGCCGTAAAAAATTTGACTCAAAGAAATGAAAATGACAGTAACTTGTAAAACTATATTCAATATACTTTGAAGCATTCCTTGTGATAATATTTTGGAGGTCTTGCACCAATCCTCACTACAATATCACCTTCAATCAATTGTATAGTACATTTTCTACATACATTGTTACCATTAGAGCTTAATCTTGCAACATCTCTTGGTTCTAGTCTAATTTGCATCATATAAGATCCATTTCTAAAAAGTTTGTTGCGTGTTGCTTTGTGAATTTTTATCTTGACCAGCATTTTGCCAGAAAACCAGGTAGTACAACTTTAGTTATCCCAATACCATTTTTGTCTAAATCCATCATGCTTTGCAGGATGTGCTGCCTTGAAATGTATCTCTAACCGTCTAGGATCATCAAATATCATATTACATTCCTTGCATTTGTAATTCTTTTTTTTATCAAACATGTTTTATTTGCCACAGCCTTTTGTCATGATTCATATTTTTTACCCAAGTTGGATTCCAGAAATCGTAGTATTAGAAACGGCACAGTCATAAGATTGATCCTTTTTTCAGCAGAGACACATAGAATTTCATCATCTAGAGGAAAATTCATTGATATTATTTTATCACCATAAGAAATAGTAAAAACTACAGGCCCCAAGTGCGAGTCATGTTCTTTGCGCATTCTTACTCCTAATGCGGTCTCCATGAGTAACATTTCTTGATCTTTTGGAGTGGTAAAAGACCGTATTCCTTTTTTTGCATTGGCAGTAAGAAGTCTACCTTTATTGTTTATCACCCCAGCAAATCGTATACCAGGATCCAAATCAAGGATCATGTCACAAATAGATTCTAACATCTCTTGTGAATGAATTTCACGTTCAAAATTTGGAATTGACTCAAGCCCAGACTCCATATTTTTTTACCAGTTGTTTTGAATAAAACGCTTATCAAACATTGTTAAGGAACATTGTTATTCAAGGAAAGCATTTTTCAAATACATTACAATAAAAAAATGAAAAAAAATTTTGGATCAGGATGATAGTGATCCGCTGGATGGAGTTGTGTCCTCAGATGAAGGATTTGTGTTACCAGGTGCTGGTGGAGATGAGTTTTGAGAATTACTGCCCATATGGAATCTATGTTTCATCATTCCATGTTGGCCTCCCATTGCAAAACCGCCCATTCCAAATTGATGGCCTGGAGAGGTATACAGCACTTTATCATTTGCTGGATCGACAATCACGGAATACACCATGTTCTTGTCATCTACTACCTTGAAACTATACACAACATATCCTTGTACAACAGTCAGGCTTCCACCTATTGTCTTTCCATTTGTTACTGCGGCTGCTGCAGTATCAGATGCTGCAGAGAATTTTGTCTGTACGCCAGACATGATTGTCTGCTGTAGGTTGATTGTACCCTGGATTGTTGGAGGCTGTGTGGTTTGTGTTCCTTGAACTTGTGCAGATGCTGCTGACACTCCTGCTGTGGCAATGATTGCCGCACCAATTATGATGGCAAGCATCTTGTGGTTCAAGGTGATGTTTCTTGCGTTCATGGTATGAGTTATTGAAAGAATCTATAAAGAATTGTGACACATTATTCACTGACATTGTTAATGAACGATGTTATCGATTGTATTTGTAAAATCAATCGGTTTGCAAAATAAAGTACAGTTAGAAAATCACTGTTAACCATGTTACTGAACATGGTTGCGCAATTCATTATAAGCAAAAATGCGTAACATACCACATGAATAGAAAATGTAGCATGATTGCAGCATACATCATGATGTTAATAGTTCCATTTTCTGGCGATATATTTTCTGCAGCCGCGCAAATGACAGTGAAGACAGTAGTACCAATCATTTCAGGCTAGGATTGTATCTAATTTTCATTTAACAGTCAATTCAGAAATCAGAAAATTGTGGGGGATTCTACTGCAAGGCTTTCTAACGACTATGTTGGGGAATTGGCGTTATTGTTTTTTGACCATACACTAGTATCAAAAAAACCCCCACAGTTTCAAAATTGTGTAATTTGGAATATAGTGCTTGTTTAACATTGTTAATTAACAATGTTAGTGAATAAGGATCCGCAATTAATTATATGCATAAATTATATCTTCCATTCGACTTTGCATGAAAGATAATTTCAATGCTTCAATATCACATGGCAAGATTAGTATAAAAAACATTCTCACAATAGCTTTGTTTGCAACTATAATAATTACTTCAACATTTGCAAACGGATTATTTTTCTCTCAAGCAATGGCAACTGGCAACTCAACAGGTAATGGCACATCTTCCACCACACTAGATAATACATCTACTACAATAACATCAAGTCAAAACACCATCTCCGCGGGAGCCCAAGTGACACTTGTTGCAACAGTAATAGACAGTTCAAGTTCATCTGCTACTCCAGCAGGCTCAATAATGTGGAGTGATGGAAATGGAGGGGGTTCGTTTAGTTCTGCGTTTTGTGACTTGTCATCAGACACATGTTCTGCATCATATACTTCATCTGCAAGCGCTCAGAGTACCATAACAATTACTGCAGCCTATAGCGGAGATGCTACACACCAGACAAGTTCTGGAACACTGTCACTTGCCATACTCGCAATTCACACAACATCTGTAGCCATAACACCAAATTCAGCATCTTTTGCGCCTGGAAATGCTATTACATTCACATCTACAGTATCTGACACATCAAGTTCTCCTACGACACCAAGTGGAACCGTATCATGGAGTGATGGAAGCGCCGGTGGTTCGTTTAGTTCATCATCATGTACCTTATCATCAGGCACATGCACTACATCATACACCCCATCATCAGGCGCTCCAAACTCCATAACAATTACCGCTACATATGCAGGAGACGGAACGCACCAGACAAACTCTGGTACATCTCAACTATCACAAAGTAATCAGGACACTTCATCAGTCTTGGTTACATCATCTTCGTCCACCATATCATCAGGCGGACAAGTGACAGTTACTGCAACAGTTACCGATACGTCAAACTCGCAAAACATTCCCACAGGAACTATAACCT
>JAJSDS010000071.1 GCA_028580875.1 Nitrosotalea sp. | reverse complement strand
CTCAAATTGATGGACCAGGAATCAATCCTCAAATCAGATACAAAAAGTGCAATGCAGAAAGGCCTCACTTGTGAAAAAGGCCTATGTGAAGAGACAACTATGAAAAATGGCAAAAAAATCAAAGAGTCTTGCCAGTTCAAGCCAAAGCTTGGAGAGCCTCATGATGACACAAAGGATTCATGTTATTACTATGAGCAAAAATATCGTGCACTGACTTCGCCACATTCAATCTGGAATTATGCTGCATATTTTCAGTTGATGAAGTTCAATAGAAAGGCCTATGCAGAATATGTCTCAAAACCAATTGCAATTTTTGATGAGGCTCACAAAGTAGAAGATCAGATCATACAGTTCATTGGTGTCGATATTTACAATGCATATCTTTCTGAATGTCATATTGATGAAAGGCCATACAATCTGACAGAGATGAGCATGGTAGCAAAATTGTTGGATGATCTGGCAAGATCATATTCAGAACAGATCAAGGAATTGTTGGACAGTAGAGCGTTTATTCTAAACCCTGACTATGCCTTACTTGCAAAATTAGAATCAAGATATGAAAAGATGGCAAATGCTCATGCAGAGATATTCTTGAACAAAAACAATTTTGTTGTAAACGATCCATTCAGCGATGAACGAGGAAATTTTAGATCAGTTTCAGTCAAGCCACTTGATATTTCAAAATATGTCAAGACTTTCTTTGATATAGAGAATCAAGTTTTCATGTCAGCAACAATAGACAAGGATAGTTTTTGTGAAAATACAGGACTTGATCCATCCAAAGTTGGATTTGTGGATACCCCAAGATCTCCGTTTCCTCCAGACAGGAGAAGAATTAACTTTCTTAATACAAAAAAACTTAGCTACTCTTCAAGCAAGGATGATGAGCTTGCTGTAATTAAAAAAATTGACGAGATCATGTCGCAACATAGTACCGAAAGAGGATTGATACTTACTTCTTCAGAGAAGAGATGTATTGACATTAAAAACAACCTATCCGAGAAAAATAGACAACGAATCAGGATATGTCATAGTAGAAATGAAAACGGCATGACCCAGGATGAGGTACTGCAAGAACATTCTTTTGATGAGGATGGCGTATTGTTGTCATCGTCATTGTGGGAAGGAGTTGACCTAAAAGATGACCTGTCAAGGTTTCAGATAATAGCAAAGGTGCCATATCCAAACCTAAGTGAAAAGCGAACAAAAGACAAGATGAAAAAATTTCCGTTATGGTACAAGTCACAGACACTAACAAAACTTCTGCAGGGATTTGGTAGATCAATTAGAAGTGAAAATGACTGGGCAGTCACATATGTTCTTGATTCTGCTGCAAGTGATCTTTTGCTTCAATCAAAATTTATGATTCCAAAAGCATACCAAGATGTATTGGGATTTCCAAGCTATAACTCAAGTATAAAATCCACGTTGTAAGAAAATTTGTTTGCTTTCAAAAAAAGCACTTATGGGAAATTAATTTGCAACTGTATGTACTGATTTGTCAGGTAGTTCAGTCAAGGTAAAGACAAATCTAGAACCTTCAAATTCTGTTGTTCCTTCTCTTTCCCAGTTTATCTTGTAAGATTTGATTAGGTGGCCACCCACTATTGAGATCGTCTTTGGCACATCTTTGAAGAGTTTCTCTACCTTTTCCTTGTCCCTTGTCATAAGCAGGGATCTTCGTCTCTTCATGAGGTACTTGATTGCAACATTTTTGTGCATGTGTCCTTCTACCTCAATTTTCTCGTTGCCAAGGTCAATAGTGAATTTTCGTTTTCCCATGGTCTAGTTACAATTACAATTCTACAAAAAATGGCTTGACAATTTGACATTAGCAAGTAGATTGTAAATTATGACAAAATTTGCTTTGGGTACAATAGACATATCATGAGACGATTACTTCTTTCGAGCAATCTTCCAGGCGTTTTGTATGTTTTCCATTCCAATATGTGAATAAAACGAATCTGCCTCTGGCGCAGATAACAAAAGTATCATGACTTCGTTGCCAAGTGATTTTTGTGCAGTCTTGAGTAGTTTTTTTCCAATTCCAAGATGTTGATATTTTTTGTCTACAGCTAGATCAGATACATAGCAACAGTAGCTAAAGTCAGTTACAGCACGAAGTATTCCAACTAGATTTTTTCCATCTTTTGCACATATTGTAAGATTTGCATTTTCAACCATGCGTTTTATTCTTTTAATATTTTTTACAGGCCTTTTTATGCCTGAATTTACAAATAGTGTAGCTACCTCCTTTGGTTTCAAATCAGGATTTATCAGATATGATATTTTCATGAATTGTTTGTCTTGATTATTTGTACACGCAACTATTTTTGTACAATGGTGGGGCCGGCCGGACTTGAACCGGCGACCTCTAGCACCCCAGGCTAGCATCATAACCAAGCTAGACTACGGCCCCTCAAGGTGCTGGCTATTGTTGAAATTATTAAATTGTAGTATTGAATTGATGTCAGAAAATTTGTGTTTTAGAATCTACAGCCATTTTTTCAGTCTTTCTTGTTCAAACTTTTCTTTTTCTGCAAAGTGTTCTGTTGATGCAGATTTTAATTGTGTGAGAGGATCTGGAGTTGCAAACATGTCAACTTGAAGATAACCCGCAGTTCCCTTGCCAGTTTCAAGAAAACATCCACCCTTTCCATCAAAGACTGAGTTTTCAAGTTCATTTTTTATTTGTGAAATGATATTTTTTGCAACAGTTATTCCTTCAGCTTCTGCAAAAATTCCTGCTTTTGGTACTGCAATCTTGTCTGTCACCATTATTTGGTTGACATCACCTATTGCATATACACGATCATGTTTTGTCTTACAAGTTTTATCGACTAGAATAAATTTTCCGTTTTCTGCAAAACCAGATTCTACTACAACTGAGGGAACCTTGTGAGGTGGAACAGAGATTAAAATGTCAAAGTCTGCCTCTCCGTTCTCAAATTTTATTTTATTTGGCTCAACTGCTATAGTTTTGTGATTTCCAAGAAATTCTATTTTCTTTGATTTTAGAATTTGAAATATCTCTTCGCTTACTTGTGGACCGCCGGCTGGAAGTGTAATTGGAGTCGGACTGTAGAAATCTATTTGGACAGAATCGCTTGCTCCTGTTTCTTCAAGAACAGATCTTATCAAGAGTGCAGCCTCAAATGGAGCAGGCGGACATTTGTATGGAAGACCAGTTATTGCCATTACGATTTTGCCTGATTTCATTTGTCTTATAGTATCTCGGATTTTTGGAACATCGTTTATGTCATAAAGGATAAAACCATTCTCCTTCAAGCCTGGAATTTTTTCTGGTGCAAGCTCTACTCCTAGTGCTAGTATAAGAAAATCATAATGAAATTGCCTATACTTTGTTCTAACTGATTTGTTTACAGGATCTATTTTTAGTACATCTTCATTTACAAACTCGATTCCTTTTTTGGTAACATTTTCTAGTTGTCTTTTAGAAGGTTCAAACTCTCTTGTTCCATTAATTATCCAAAGCTTGACAAGGTCCATCATGAACCAGTCTTTTTTATCAATTATTGTTATCCGTGTATCTTGTGTGAGATTATCACGAAGTTCATTTGCAGCTGCAAGGCCTCCAAAACCTCCCCCCAAAATTACAATGTTTATTGGTCTCATGTCAGAGCACCATCACTATTTTTCTTGTGTAGTCGGTCTGATTGTTATTTCATTTACGTTCATGTGAGGTGGAGATTCAAGTGCAAAAAGTATAGAGTTTGCAATGTCTTCTGCTTTGAGAGATTGGATAGTTTTTGAATGTGTTACAAACGCTTCAAGAGATTTGTCAGTTATAGTATTGGTAAGTTCGGTATCCACGATTCCAGGCTCTATTGTTGTAACTCGAATATTGTTTCTAACAGATAATTCTTGTCTGAGTCCTTCACTAAATGCCCATACTGCAAACTTGGTTGCACAATAAACACTGCCTGCTGGAAATACTACTCTTCCTGCGATTGATGAAATGTTGACGATATGACCGGATTTTTGCTGTATCATATGGGGAATTGTGGCTGCAGTACAGTACATTACGCCTTTGATGTTTACGTCGATCATTTGGTCCCATTCATCTATTTTGAGGTTCTTGACAAAGCTCAGGGGCATCAATCCTGCATTATTTACAAGAATATCGATTTTATTCCATTTTTTTATTGCAACATTGATCAAATTTTCACAATCACTGCGTTTTGTTACATCACATGATATTGTAATACATTCTCCGCCAATTTTTTCAATGTCTTTTTTGAGTTGTTCTAATTTGTCAACTCTTCTGGCACCTACTGCAACCTTTGCACCAGCTTTTGCTATTGCCAGGGCAGTTGCATATCCTATTCCGCTGCTAGCACCTGTGACTATAGCTACTTGACCTTTTATCATACTGAAAACTATTTTTCATCACACTGTCTTGCGTAAATAAGTTTTGTTAATTAATGAAAAGTACTTTTGTTCACTAACACTAATTTAGGATCCAAGTTGATTACAATTATGGAACAATTTGACTGTGCATATTGTGGTGAAACACAGGATTTGCCGTTTGAGTGCAATTACTGTAACGACAAGTTTTGTGCAGAACACAGGTTACCTGAGTCACACAGATGTGTCAAGCTATTCCAAATAAGAGCAAAAAAATTTGGAGAAAAAAAGATTCAAAGAACAAAGGGAATAGGAAGACAGAGTTTTATCAAAAGAATTTTTGGCAAGTTTGGCTAGTACAGGGCTTTTTGTGGATCAAGTTTTGAGCGCTTGGCTTGATAAAACAGAGCAAATGCCAGTGCAAGCAATACACCTGCTGTGAGCCAATGAGCCACTTGCATTGCAAGATATGCTATGCCAAATCCTACGCACATTATAGCCTGGGTCAAAAGTTTTATCCAATTTGCAATCTTGGCTGTTCTGCATATCATTTCTATGATAAACAGCCCGGCAACGGGATACAGTATGATTTCAAAGTAGACATCTAGATCTATTCCGTTGTGCATACAATCTTCACTGTACAGGTTGTCTAATTTCTAGTCTTCCCAGCTTACTTTTACTGCTATTTTCTTTCCAATAAGAGATCGTGCATTCTCAAAGGGTAAGGTGGCAACATCTTCGGCCTCAAACGGACCATAAGACTGCAGATCTGTGCCCATTATCTGATCCATGGGCTTGAGAAACCTCACTACAATTGATCTGGCTCTATGGTTTTCTCCTACAGTTTCTAAAAGTTTTAGTCTACCATTGAGTGTCGCAGAAAGAATGGTTTCTTTTCTTTGCCGCAGTTCATCTTCAGAATCTAAAATAAATCTCTCTTCATCAAGTAGATTAGAATAATCAATTTCATCAAGTGATGTTGCCTTTTCAATTCTAATCTTCAAAAGAATTGAAGTCATTTCTGTTATCATTTTTACTAGCGATTCAGTAATCTTGGATTCTATTCCATCATAATCATGATTCTTTATGTTACCAAGAAATTCTGCAATGTTGTGATACAAGTTAGGGTCTACCTCTTGAACCGTATCGTTTTCTACTTCGCGAAGAAGAATAGCATACAATGAATTTACATCAATTTTTTTTGTTTCTGACATTTCCATATCCAACAATACTTAAATCATAGACCCCTTTGTGTTATGATCAAGGTGCAAAATTGCCATATAAAGTGATTGGTGGAGAACCAGTACCCGTTTCCTATTCTGCTGAAGATGTTTTCTCAAAAATAAAGCATGATCAGATAAAATTTATCGATTTACAATTTACTGGCCTTAGAGGAAGGTTCCATCATACTACAATTTCTGCAAATTTGTTTACCCCACAACAAATGCAAGATGGACTTCCAAAACTTGACGGTTCTTCAATTGTAGGATTTGCATCAATCGAAGATTCAGACATGGTCTTAAAACCAGACCCCTCTACTTTTGCAATAATTCCATGGATGGGAAATGCAAAGACTGCCAGATTGATTTGTGACGTTTATTGGGGAAAAGACAAGGGTCGATTAGAATTAGATCCAAGAGCCATTGCACAAAAGGCAGAAAAGTATCTAAAAACTCAAGGATTTGACAATAGCTATTGGGGTCCTGAGGTAGAATTCTTTGTATTTGACAAAATTACATGGGATGTACTTACTCCATACAAGGGCCAGTCATACTCAATAGAATCAAAGGAAGCACCATGGAATCAAGAGGGCAAGGGTTATCCAATGGCACTAAAGAAAGGATACTACCCAAGTACACCAGCTGATACTTTAACAGAATTTAGAAACGATTGTGTTGAATGCTTGAACGAATATTTTGGAATTTTATGTGATAATCATCACCATGAAGTAGCTACAGCAGGACAATGTGAGATTGATATACGATATGACAACCTGACAAATGCTGCTGATGGAGCACAGACATACAAGTACGTCATAAGAAATATTGCTAAAAAATATGATAAAGTTGCAACGATGATGCCAAAGCCAATTTCCATGGATGCAGGCTCTGGAATGCACACAAACGTAAGCTTGTGGAAAGATGACAAGAACATATTTTATGATAAAGATGACAAAGAAGAAGTCAGTCAAATTGCAAGATACTATTGCGGAGGAATCATGAATCATGCAAGAGCATTATCTGCAATTGTTGCTCCAACTACAAACTCTTACCACAGACTAGTTCCAGGTTATGAAGCACCGGTGTATATTGCATGGAGCCCAAGCAACAGATCAGCAATAATTAGAATTCCATCTCATTTCAAGGGAGAAAAATATTCCAAGATTAAGAGGATTGAGTTTAGAGCACCTGACCCATCATCAAATCCATATCTAGTATTTGCAGCAGTACAGGCAGCAGGGTTAGATGGAATCAAAAAGAAAATAGATCCTGGTGATGCAGTGTATGAAGATATTTACAAGATGACAAAGACTCAGCGAATTGCAAAAGGAATCAAGGACTTGCCTGCAACTTTGGGAGAAGCACTTGATGAATTAGAAAGTGATAGAAAATTCCTCTCGCCAATATTCTCAAATGAGACTATTGACAGAATAATTGAGATAGAAAGAGCAGATGATCATGAGATTTCAATAAGACCTCATCCTCACGAGTTTTATCTTTACTTTGATATCTAGATACACTGAAAAACATACAGACATTAAATTTTTGAAAATCTAGAAATCTAAATTCTTCCTATTGCACCGTACACAAGGAACAATGCAAGTGAGGTAACAACCAAGCCAATAATTAACCAAGCTTTCTTGTGTCTTTCAGCAGTAGCTGCTTTGTATATGGAAACAGTTCCTGCAAGACCAACAAAGAGAATGAGAGTTCCAATTATTACTAGCTCAGGCCCACTGTGAGTGATTATAGGATAGAACATTCCAGAAAGTAATGCAAAGAATGCTACAAGATAGACGTATTTTGCACCAGTTATAATTTTAGTTCCGCCTATTTGCATAGAATTCCTATCTAGAATAGTCAAATAAACTTTGAGAGAAAAATGTTGTACCTGTTAATTACATATCCATGCCAGGCATGCCCATACCACCCATTCCGCCCATGCCTCCCATACCAGGCATTCCACCCATACCTCCCATGCCTTCAGCTCCTGGCGGTGGTCCTGCAGATTTTGCAGTTGCAATAACATCATCGATTCTTAGTATCATGGATGCTGCTTCTGTTGCGCATGTAATTATTTGGATCTTGACAGAGAGTGGCTCAAAGATATCACTAGCATGCATGCTAGCAACTTGGCCTTTCATAACATCAATGCCTGTCCACTTGTTTCCTTTGATTTGTTTTGAGCGCAATGATGCTAATGTATCAATTGGATCCATACCTGCATTCTCAGCAAGTGTAATTGGAATTACTTCTAAAGAGTCTGCAAATTTTTCTACTGCAAGTTGTTCTCTGCCTTCAAGTGTTTTTGCCCATTCACGTAGTTTTGTTGCAGCATAAGTTTCTGGTGCACCTCCACCTGCCACTATGAACGGTTTTTCCATTACATCTTTTACTACCATTAATGCATCGTGAACTGATCTCTCTACTTCATCAACTACTCTCTGTGAACCACCTCTTAGAAGAAGTGTAACTGCCTTTGGATGCTTGCAGCCTTCAACAAAAACCCATTTGTCAGTCTCGACTTTTCTTTCTTCTACTAGTTCAGCAGAACCGAGATCTTTTTCAAACAGGTCATCGAAATTACTTATCAATCTTGCACCCGTTGCTTTTGCAAGTTTTGTCATATCACTTTCTTTTATTCTTCTTACTGTTAGTATTCCAGCTTTTGCAAGATAGTGTTGTGCCATGTCATCAATTCCTTTCTGACAGAATAGAACATTTGCGCCAGAAGCAATTACCTTGTCCACCATATTTTTAATCATTCTTTGTTCTTCATCAAGAAATGACTTCATCTGTTGTGGATTTGTGATGTTTATCTTTGCATCAAACTCAGTTTTGTCAATCTCAAGTGCATTGTTTACTAGAGCAATCTTTGCATTATCAATTTTCT